>DASQIQ010000024.1:0-7667 GCA_035631495.1 Micropepsaceae bacterium | reverse complement strand
TCTCCTTCTCAGAGGGACTGGCTGCGGTTCGCGTGGGCGAATTCTTGACCGGCAAATGGGGCTACATCGGCAAGCAAGGCAAGGTCGTCATCAAGCCGCAATTTGATTCGGCATTCCCATTTCATAATGGACTGGCCGATGTGCTCGTCGGTGACAAATACGGTTTCATCGACAAGCAAGGCAAGTTCGTCATCGATCCGAAGTTTGATTTTGCGGATTCATTTTCCGATGGGCTGGCGGTTGTCCGAATTGGCGATGAGGAGACCGGCAAACATAGTTACATCGACAACGGGGGCAAGATCATCAGCACTCCGCAGTTCGATCAGATCTCCGCGTTCGCCGAGGGGCTCGCTGCCGTCCGAATCGGCGACGATAAGACCGGCAAATGGGGCTATATCGGCCGCTAGCTGCACCTACGCGAAATTGCCCGGCAGGCCCCTCAGAAATCGGGCTTCAGCGCCACTGGCATATGATAGTCGAAGAGATTGAGGTTGTTCTCGGCGCAGATATCCTCGTAGAACGCCTCTTTCCCGCGCACATGGCGCACATAGGTCGACCAGGGTTGGTTGAATGTGTCCGGATCGTCCACCGTGATATTCACTTCCAGTCCCTTTCCACCATCGATGAGATGCCAGCGCTCGACGACGTGCAGCTTCTCGGTGTGCGGCGTGCGGAAGGCGTCAACGACGGTCTTGCTGTTCTGGCCGATGGTATCGACGACGAGCGTGTCGCCCTCGTAATGACCGACGGATTCTCCGTACCAGGACGGTTTGACATTGGCCGAATGGGGCACGTTGAGATAGATGTGCTGGATTTCCACGCCTCCCTCCTTGATCATCAAGACTTCCTTGGGCGTCTGGATGATCATGAGCGGGTTGCCGGGCAAAAACATATTGGGAATGCCGCTCGGCAGGCAGGACGAGCGCGCCTGGAATGCGATCTTTCCATGATCGATCTCGTCATTGTCCTTCTTCATCACCTCCTTGACCCATGGCTTCAGATTGGGATTGGAGAGGTCGCCGATGCGCCAGCTCGCCCCGATGAAGGGGTGCCCAGGGTCCTGCACGACCGGCGACGGCGAGCCCTGAACGGGCGGAAAGGTGGCGTTGAGCGTGTGAACCCACCCCACATCGCCGACAAAGAAATCGGGCGGAGAGGCGCTCTGCGCACTGGCGCCTCCCATCAAAGCGAGCGAGGCACAAATACCGCCGGTTAGGCAGAGCCTCGACAAAGCCGATCTCGACATGGTGCTCTCCTTGCCCTGTTCGGGTTCCCCCTAGCTTCGGACGATAACATTCCGCCACGGTGCCGATAAGGCCATGAGCGAAGCTCCAGGCTAAGCTTCAGCGCTCGAAATCGTCCTTGTTGATGAAGGGCGAGATGGTCACCCACCAGCTCGACTGCGCGGTGACCGAATTGACGGGCAGCGCCTTCTCATTCGCCTTGGCGGCAGTGAGCGCGTCTTGCAGGGCCTGTGCAGCGACGCCTTCGGTTTCCCAGATCACCAGATATTTGGTGAAGGCGAGGCGCTGCGGTGGCGAGGTGGAGGGCGTGGGCGCATGGCGGAAACGCTGCGCCGCCATCCAGCCCGGCAAGGCGAGCACGTCACGGATGTGCCTGGAAAGCTCCGCTTCGAAATCGGCATCGCTCACGCCGGCAACCGGTTCGACGAAATCGAGCATGACGTAGCGGTTGGGGCGCGGCGTCTTGTTGTCGGAGACATCGGGAATGAATGGCTTCCTGCCATCGGGCCGCGTGACGCGCGGGCCAATCACTTGATAGGTCGTGCTCACCGGGCCGTCAGGCGAATAATCGAATCCGGGAATGAGCCGGCTTTTGCCGCCAGCGATCGCAGCGCGCGACTCGCTCTGGATCTTTCCGAGATCGTCGCCCTCCTGATCCCAGATGATCAGATTGCCGCGCCTGTATAGTGGCTGCGTCGTGCGCGGCATTACGGGCACCAGGCGAAAGCGCTGCGCCCCGGTCCAACCGGGTAGCTGCACCAGATCGCCCATATGCGTGTTTTGGTAGAAATCGTTGAACTCGAATTCCTTGCCCGGAAGCGGATCGGACATCACCAAATAGGCATAGCGGTTCTGACCTTTGGGCGCCTCGCGCGTGCCGGGCTGGCCGATCGACCACTGCGCCAAAGCGGCGGTGGAGAGCATCAGCGCTACGAAGAGGCCGGCGGAGAGTTGCGTGAAGAACCTGTTCATGCCGGTGCTCCTTAAGCAGGGCGGCAAAGGAAAGACGCGCGACTTTACCGTTTCCGGAGAGACGCCGCCAACAAGCGGCACGAATCGGACGAAGACATTCCAATGCCCCGGATACGGATAGTCCTGGACTATCGATCCGCCACGTTCTTACCTCAAGGTTGCACGGACAGGAGACACATCATGGATCTCGGCTTGAAGAGTAGAGTCGCCGTGGTGACCGGAGGAAGCCGCGGCATCGGCAAGGCGACGGCGCAGGCACTGGCGCGCGAAGGCACGGATGTCGCCTTGATCGCGCGCAACATTGAGGACGCCGCCGCAACCGCGGCGCAGATCGCCCAGGAGACCGGACGGGTCTTACGCCCCTATAGCGCCGACACGGGCAAGGACGACGCGGTGCGAGGCGCGTTTGCGCAGATCATCAAAGATTTCGGCCGGCTCGACATTCTGGTGAATGCGGCGGCGCAGCCGGGGGGACAGGCTCCGCCGCCGAAGCTCATGGAGATCACGACCGAGGATTTCTGGTCCGACGTCAATGTAAAAGTGCTCGGCTATTTGCGCTGCGCTCGTGAAGTTGCGCCACATATGCTGAAGGCCCGCTGGGGACGCATCGTCAATATCAGCGGCCTGGCCGCGCGATCGACCGGTTCTACGATTGGCAGCATTCGTAATATCAGCGTCGCGGCGCTGACCAAGAATCTTGCCGACGAGCTAGGGCCCGGCGGCATCAACGTCACCTGCGTTCACCCCGGAATGACCCGCACCGAAAAGACCGCTGGAATTGTGCAGCGTCGTGCGGAGGCTGCCGGAGTGACGCCCGAGGAAATCGAGCAGCGCATGGCGGCGGCAAACACGATCCGGCATCTTGTCACGGCCGAAGAGATCGCCGACATCGTTGCGTTTCTCGCTTCCCCAAGAGCGGTCGCCATCAATGGCGATTGTGTCGCAGCAGGCGGCGGCATGCCGGGCGCCATCTATTATTGATCCGGAGCTTGATAGGATTGGCTCCCACCCCGAGGCAGCGAGCGCATTTCGGCTGGCGTGATAGCCGATCGGAACCAATGCAGCCGCCTGCCAAACTCGGGTAGGATGCAGCCGGTAAGATTCCGAGGAGAGGCTCATGGCGCGCGCGCGTCGCAATTCAGATTCCGTATCGCTCCAACCCGTCGCCGGGAACGGTTTGCTGGACCGGCGGCTGCTCTTGAAATCGGGCATGGTGTTCGCCGGCGCCATGACCACGGGCATCGGAGGCTCCATCGCCAGTGCGGCGGCCGAACCTCTCGCCGTCGAACCGTGGAGCAAGAGCATCGGTGTGCCGCCGCCACCCTATGCGACGCCGTCGCCTCGCGCGCAGATCGCGCGCATCGTTAGCGACACGAGCCGGCCCGGCACGATGCAGGCGCGCACGCCCCATCATCGCCTCGACGGCATGATCACGCCGGCCGGTCTGCATTTTGTCGTCGCGCGCGCGGGCGCGCCCGACATCGATCCCGACAAGCACAAACTGCTTATCCACGGCATGGTGAAGCAGCCGCTGATCTTCACCCTCAACGATCTGATGCGCTATCCGATGGAATCGCATATCCGCTTCATCGAATGCGGCGGCAATTCCGCGCCCATGTGGTCGAAGACGCCGATCCAGGCCAATGTGCAGGCGCTGCACGGTCTGCTCTCCTGCTCGGAATGGAGCGGCATCCGGCTCTCGACGCTTCTGCAAGAAGCGGGCGTCGACCCCAAGGCGACCTGGATGATCGCCGAAGGGGCAGATGGCATCACCATGCAGCGGAGCATCCCCATCGCCAAGGCGATGGACGATGCGATGATCGTTTTCTACCAGAACGGCGAGCCGATCATGCCGTGGAACGGCTATCCGATGCGGCTGCTGCTGCCCGGCTATGAAGGCAACATGAATGTCAAATGGCTGCGGCGGCTCAAGCTGACCGACACTCCGGTCATGGCGATCAACGAGTCGCGCCAATACACGCTATTGCTCGATTCCGGCAAGGCCTGGCGGTTCTATTATCCGCAGGAGGTGAAATCCTTTATCACGCGGCCCTCGCCCGGCATGCAGATGCCTTCGCCAGGTTATTACGAGATCAGCGGCGTCTCCTATTCCGGCCACGGCCGCATATCGAAGGTCGAGGTCTCCGCCGATGGCGGCAAGAGCTGGGGCCTAGCGGCGATGCAGGGGCCGGTGCTGCCCAAGGCGCTGACGCGTTTCCGCATGCCGTGGAATTGGAACGGACAGCCGGTGGTGCTGCAAAGCCGCGCCACGGACGAAGGAGGTAATGTACAGCCGACGCGCTATCAGCTCATCGCCGAGCGCGGCGAACCGCGCGCCACGCCGCCGGTCGGCGCGTTCCCGATGGAGCATGTGAACTGCATTTCGAGCTGGGCTGTCGATGCCAAGGGAGCGGTCAGCCATGTCTATGCTTAAGACCATCATTTTCGCTGCCGCGGTTTCTTGTTTGGCCGGCACGGCCTTCGCCGCTGACGCGCCGAAATTCGGCAAGCCGATCACCGATGCCGATGCAAGTGCGTGGGACATTTCCGTTGCACCCGACGGCAAAGGCTTGCCCGCGGGCTCCGGCACGCCCGCGCAGGGGGCTGCGATCTACGCGCAGAAATGCGCGTCCTGTCACGGCGACAAGGGACAGGGCGGCGTCTCTCCCCGCCTCTTCGGCGGAGAGGGCACTCTGAAAGCGCCCGCGCAGGAGGTGCTGACGGTGGGCTCCTATTGGCCCTACGCCACCATGGTGTTCGATTTCGTGCGCCGGGCGATGCCGTGGAACGCGCCCAAGACCCTGACCAATGATGAGGTCTATGCCACGGTCGCGTATATTCTCAACCTCAACGGCATCATCAAGGACACCGACGTGCTGAATAAGGACACGATCATGAAGGTGCAGATGCCCAACCGCGACGGGTTCATCGATCTTTATCCGGGCAAATTCTAGAACTTGAAAAATAACCCTTTGGAATCTTGTACCTATTTCGCCTCAACCGCCCGAAATTGGGGTAGGAGAAAATCCCCCATTAGCTAGAGAAATCGGGTTGGGCGTCGGCGGAGAGAGCAGTTCAAATCCATCGGACCTTGCTTTAGTTTGATCACTAACCCCTGAGGAGATTCCCACATGACACTGTTTCGCACTGTCCTCCTGACGAGCGGTCTCGCGCTCGCGCTCTCGAGTGGAGTGGTTCAAACGCAAGCAGCCCAGCGCGCGCCCGGCAAGATGCAGACCGTGCAAATGCCGGCGACACCAGACCCGGCCCGCGTCACCCTTGACCCCAAGACCACCGCTTTGATGGTGCTCGACTATGTCGAGGACATCTGCAACTCGCAGGCGACTTGCAAGGGCCAGATGCTGCCCGCCATGACCCCCTTCATGGAGCGCGTGCGCAAAGCGGGCCTTACCGTGGCATACGGCACGCGCGCGCAGAACATGACCAAGTGGCTGAAAGAGGTCGCGCCGGCTCCGGGCGACATCAAGATCATCAATACGGCGCAGGACAGGTTTTACGGCACCGACCTCGACAAGGAGCTGAAGGCGAAGGGCATCAAGACGCTCATCATGGTCGGCTGGAAGATCAGCGGATCGGTGACCTACACATCCGTCGGAGCGATGGCGCACGATTACACCGTCGTCATCCCGATGGATACGACCTCGGCCGGCAGCGACTACGAGACGACCATCGGTTTCTATAATGTCTTGAATTCGGGCAATGCGAATTTGGCGAACGCGCCTTTGAAGGCAAAAGCCGTAACCCTGACCCGCACGGACATGATCACCTTCCAATAGATGGAAGGCACGAGGGAGGACATCATGGTCAACATCAACGTCAACGGGACCCCGCATCAGCTCGATGTCGAGGGTGATACCCCGCTCCTTTGGGTCTTGCGGGAGGAGATTGGACTGACGGGCACGAAATTCGGCTGCGGCATTGCCCAGTGCGGCGCCTGCACCGTGCATGTCAACGGACAGGCCGTGCGCTCCTGCTCGGTGCCGATCGCCAGCGTCGAAGGGAAGCAGATCACCACCATCGAAGGGCTCTCGTCCGACAGCAAGCATCCGGTGCAGCAGGCGTGGTTGACGGAACAGGTGCCACAATGCGGTTACTGCCAGTCCGGCCAGATCATGGCGACGGTCGCCTATCTCAAGACCAATCCGAACCCGACCGACGCCGATATTGACGCCAATCTGACCAATATCTGCCGTTGCGGCACCTATGAGCGGCTCCGCCGCGCGGTGCATCGCGCAGCAGCTTTGATGCGCACGTGAGCGGGAGGGCAGCATGATGACCGATACAACTCTTTCCCGCCGCCAGTTCGTCGCCACTGCGGTCACCGCCGCCGGCGGCTTTGCCCTCGGCGTCGGCATCCTCGGTTCAGCTGAGGCGGCAACCCTCAGCGTGCGTCCGTGGAATGACGACACCACACGCTATCCTGGCGAGATCAACGCCTGGGTCGTGATCCAGCCCGATGACACGGTGATCATCCGCTACGGCCGCGCCGAGATGGGGCAGGGGAGCTTCACCGCCCTGCCGCAGATTCTCGCCGAGGAGCTCGAATGCGATTGGGCGCTCGTCAAGCCGGAATACGCTTCGGCCAATCGCAATCTTAGGGACAACAAAGTTTACGGAAGCCTCTCCACCGGCGGCAGCCGCGCGGTGCGCGAGACCGGGGATCTCGTCCAGCAGGCGGGCGCGAGCGCGCGCGAACGTTTGATCGCCGCGGCTGCGAAGCGCTGGAACGTGCCCACATCCGATTGCGCGGCGGCGATGAGCAAGGTCACGCACAAGCCGAGCGGGCGGACATTCCGGTTTGGCGAGCTGGCCGTCGAGGCGGCTGCGATCAAGCTCGACAAAGAGCCCGCGCTCAAGCGCACCGATCAGTACAAGTTCATCGGCCGGCGGCTCGCGCGGTTGGACATTCCGCTCAAGATCAACGGCTCGGCGAAATACGGCATCGATTTGGAAGTGCCCGGCATGGTGCGGGCCGCGATTCTCAAATGCCCCGTGTTCGGCGGCACGTTGAAATCGGTCGACGAAAGCGCAATCGCGTCGCGCCGCGGCGTTCTTCAAGTGGTCAAACTCAAAGACGCGGTCGCGGTCGTGGCCGACCGCACCTACCGCGCCCAGTCAGCGCTCAAGGCGCTCAAGATCGAGTGGGAGGTTGGCGCCGCGGGCACGACCAACAGCGTGCAGTTCCGCAAGGCCTATCTCGATGCCCTGGACCAAAAGGGCGCAGAGGCGCGTCACGACGGCAATGTCGATACCGCCATGGCGACCGCGGCCAAGGTGGTCGAAGCAACTTACGACGTGCCAATCATCACGCACGCGCCCATGGAGCCGCTCAACGCCATCGCGCATGTGCAGGCGGATCGTGTCGATGTTTGGGTCGGCACCCAGAACGCCGATGCCGCGTTGGCATTTGCCGCGCAGGCCTCCGGCATG
>DASQIQ010000023.1:0-5862 GCA_035631495.1 Micropepsaceae bacterium | reverse complement strand
CGGGGCCGACGGTCTACATTTGCCCGAGACACGCGCATCTGAAGCCAAACATTGGAAGTGCGTGCATCCGTCATGGCTGATCACCGCCGCGGCCCATTCGGAACGCGCCCTCACCAGCGCCGCGCGCGCCGGGGCCGATGTGGCGCTTCTTGCGCCCGCATTCCCGACTCTGAGTCATCGGGGGCGCGCCTCTCTGGGCGTGGCGCGATTGCGGCTGATGGCCGGGCGCGCCATCCTTCCCGTCTATGCGTTGGGCGGGGTCAATGCGCAAAATGTGCAGCGTTTCGCCGGTGCGCGGCTTGCCGGCATCGCCGCCATCGATGGGCTTCAGAGTTCGTAGGAAAGAAGCAGGAAACCCGCATTCATGCGCAGCTTGGGTGATCCGTTGTAAAACACGCCGGCATTGCGCGAATAATCGAACCATTGCCAGCCGCCGGTGAGCTGCAGATTGTCGTTGAGTTTGTATCCGGCCGAAAGCTGATAACCAGTGATATCGTAGTCGACCGGCCCCTTGGCATTCGCGAGGGAATATTCGCCTCCTGCAATCCAGGAGCCCCATTCCGCGGTCGCCGAAAGATGCGATGCGTGTGTTCTTCCCTGCGTCAAAACCTGGTTAAGCTCCAGCAGATAGGCATTGCTGTCGCGATAGGCGCCGCCGAGAGACAGTTTCACGCTTCCCACGGGATAAGCGAGCTGCGCCCCAAGCGCCCAATCGGATAGGTCATCGCCGGCAGCGTTGCGATTCCGCACCGAACCCCGCGCCAAGCCCGCCGACAGGCCGAGCGCGAGATTCGAGAAATATCCGGTGTAGCTGGCGGCGACTTCCCAGATATTCTGTTGCTGATTGGGATCGCTGGGGAGATTGCCGGTGAACGGAAGCGGTGTTCGCACGGGCTTGGGTGTAAATGACGCGCCGATCTGAATGCCCAGCAAACGCGGCGAAACATAATTGATCTTGGCGAAGTTCGAAGTGCTCTGCACGGCGGTGATGGGTTTGAAGAGTGCGCCGAAATCACCGCCCGTCACCGGATCGCGGAACAGCGAGATGCCGCGATTTTCGAGTGTCACCTGCTCGTTGGTCACGGGGCCGACAAGCCCCAAAGTGTCAGCGGCGCCGTCCTGCTGTCCGATTTCGATGCGGCCAAAACCGGTCTGAGCGAACGCATAGATCTTTTCGACGGTGTCGTTGCCATATTGATCGTGCGATTGCGCATCATGATGGAGGAGAAAGTCGCTGCGCGCGCCAACGACCATGCCATTGTCGAAGATGCGCTGCGCCTGGATATTGGCCCGCACCAACGAACTCGCGCTCGTGTTGTCATATCCGCTCGCGGAGCCCGGACCGGCCGATTGATGCGCACTGAAGAGCGCGCCGGCCGCAACACCGCCGAGCCGGATCGTGGTGTTGTCGAATTCCCAACTTGGCGCGTCCACGCTAAGCGCATTGGCGAGATCGCGCGAACCCTCCGCCGCATCGGCAGAGAAAGGGGACAGGGCTGCGAATGCCGCAATGGTGAGAAAGATCGCGCGCGACGGTTTTCCGAAGGTCATGCTACTCCACGCTCCTCACGAATCGCACAGCAATCCCCAACAATGCCTAGCATTTAGGCCAGAATCGACGCGCGTTGCGCGCACCCTCGTCGCTGCGGTATAAATCGCGCCAGTGGCGCGAAACCGCGCGTGTACCGAACCCTCAAGGATCATCGGATGCGTCTTCTCCCGTTTGTCGCCACCATCGTCTTCTTTGCTGCCTCTGGCTCGGCCTTCGCCGCAGACTGCACGAAAGGCTTGTTGTGGCCTTATACGCGCAACCCGGGCGATTGCCTGACGGATGTGGAAATCAAAGCGGGCAAGACCGGCGTCTATACCGGACCGGTGAACACCAATGTCGATGTCAGCAGCATCAAACCGGACAATTCCTCCCCCCCCAGCTCCATAGGGGGCGGTGGAGGTGGCGCGAGTGGCGGATATTTCTCCGGTGGGCTGTTGGGGGACCTGTTGAGTAGCGGTTCCTCGACTTCAGGCACGAACGCTGTTTCCTGCAACAAGGGCTATCTATGGCCTTTCTTGCGGGACCCCGGCGATTGTCTCACCGCTACTGAGAAGCTCACCAACAAGACGGGTGTTTATCGCGGCGATGAAGTCACGAAGGTAAGCGTGAGCAATGCGTCCGCAGGCGATGCCGGTGCAGCCAATCCGGCGGCCAGCGCTCCTCCACCGCCCGTGAGCAGCGCGTCCTCCTGCGAGAAAGGCTGGTTCTGGCCTTTTGTGCGTGAATCTGGCGATTGCCCGACAGGCGCGGAGAAGCAGACGAACAAGAACGGGGTCTATCGCGACGGAGAAGTCACGCAGGTGAGCGCAAAACAGGCGCCCGCGAGCGAGGCTGCTGCAGCCAATCCGACACCTGTCAGCGTCCCCGCACCGCGCGTGAGCACCGCGCCCTCCTGCGAGAAAGGCTGGTTCTGGCCTTTCGTGCATGAGTCCGGCGATTGCCCGACAGACGCGAACAAAAACAACGCCTCTCGCGGCGCGGAGGTCACGCAGGTGAGCGCAAGCAACATGCCCGCTGGCGATGCCGGGGCAACCAGCCCATCGGCCAACGCTCCACCGCCGCCCTCTAACAGTGCGCCCGCCTGCCAGAAAGGTTTGTTGTGGCCTTTCGTGCGGAAACCCGGCGATTGTCCGACAGACACTGATAAGAAATAGAACGAGGCCGTGGGGTTTGGTAAAATGCGGCCACGATCATAGGCTTGGGCCGTTGCGCGACACCGTCGGTCTGACTATAAGCCAAAGCAATGGGGTTTCGGGGCTTGCGACCGGTGCCGGCTCGGCCCGCAAATTAGAGCCGATGGTCACCGGGCTATAGGGACGATTCGATGCGGATTCTTATTATTGCGGCATGCGCGTGTTTGCTCGCCGCCTGCAGCTCCGACAATTCGACCGCCGCCAGCACCGCCACGACCAGCACCAGCAGCGGCTCGTCGTGGTTCTGGCCGTTCGGGGGGAATTCCGACGACGCGCCGGCGGCCGAGATGCCGCAGCTTGGCGTGAACTCTTATCTCTGGCGGGCGACCCTGGACACGTTGAATTTTATGCCGCTTGCTTCGGCCGATCCGGTGGGCGGTGTCGTGATCAGCGACTGGTATGCGGCGCCCGACAAGCCCGACGAACACGTCAAGGTCACGGTCTATATTCTCGACCGGCGGTTGCGCGCCGACGCCGTGAAGGTTTCGGTCTTTCGGCAGGTGCGCAACGCCAATGGCTGGGCCGACGCCGCGGTCAACGCCGACACCGGGATCAAGCTGGAGAACGCCATCCTGGCGCGCGCGCGCGAACTTCGTCTCTCCACCACGCCGCAATAGGTTTGCCGCCCCGGCACCCCGCCCCGCGCCGCAAAATCCCATCGGCGTAGGCGTTTCCATATGACAAGAACGTGCTCTAGTGTGGCGAATCCGAAATTCGCTATATCTCGGGGCAGCTCTGCGAGCGAATTTCGGGTTCAAAGACACACTAGGCTTGGCTGATTCTAAGGATCGCTTCCGTGGCGCGCTATAACGCTAAAGAATCGGAATCGCGCTGGCAGAGCGTGTGGAGCGCGCGCGAGACATTCCGCGCGGTGAACGAATCCGCGCTCCCCAAATGCTACGTGCTCGAGATGTTCCCCTATCCTTCGGGGCGCATCCATATGGGGCATGCACGCAACTACACCATGGGCGATGTGATCGCCCGCTTCAAACGTGCGCAAGGGTTCAACGTGCTGCATCCGATGGGCTGGGACGCGTTTGGCCTGCCGGCGGAAAATGCCGCGCGCGAGAAGGGTGTCCATCCGCGCGAATGGACCTACGCGAACATCGCAGCGATGCGCGAGCAATTGAAGGGCTTGGGGCTCGCGGTCGATTGGTCGCGCGAATTCGCCACCTGCGACCCGGAATATTACGCGCGCCAACAGCGCCTCTTCCTGGATTTCTTCCGCATGGGTCTGGTTTATCGCGCCGAAGCGGACGTGAATTGGGACCCGGTCGATGAGACCGTGCTCGCCAATGAACAGGTGATCGAAGGCCGCGGCTGGCGTTCGGGTGCATTGGTGGAGCGGCGCAAGCTTTCGCAATGGTTCTTCAAGATCACGAGTTTCGCCGACGATCTGCTTGGCGGCCTCGATCAACTCGAGCGCTGGCCGGAGAAGGTCCGGCTGATGCAGCGCAACTGGATCGGGCGGTCGGAAGGCTTGCGGTTTTCGTTCGAACTGACCAACGCGCCCGCGGTTGAGGTTTTCTCCACCCGGCCCGATACGATTTTTGGCGCAAGCTTCATCGCGCTCTCGCCCGAGCATCCCTTGACCGAGCAATTGGCGGCGAAAGATGGAAAGCTTGCCCGATTCGTGGCCGAATGCCGCGCCGGCGGCACCGCCGAAGAGACCATCGAGACGGCGGAGAAACGCGGCTACGACACCGGCATCACGGCGCGGCACCCGTTCGATCCGGATTGGAAGCTGCCCGTCTATGTCGCGAATTTCGTGCTGATGGCCTATGGCACCGGTGCGATTTTCGGCTGTCCCGCGCACGACCAGCGCGATTTGGATTTCGCGCGCAAATATCGTTTGCCGGTCTTGCCGGTCGTGATCCCGTAAGGCGCCGATGCCAACACTTTTACCGTGGGCGAGGAGGCCTATGTCGGTCCCGGGCGTCTTGCCAATTCGCGCTTCCTCGACGGGCTGGATGTGGAAAGCGCCAAGACCGAGATCGCCAAACGTCTGGAAGGCGCGGGCAAGGGCCAGCGTACGGTGCATTATCGCCTGCGCGATTGGCTTGTATCGCGCCAGCGTTATTGGGGTTGCCCGATCCCGGTTGTTCATTGCCAAGCTTGCGGTATCGTGCCGGTGGCGGCGGAGAATCTGCCGGTCAGACTCCCCGACGATGTGCGTTTTGATTCTCCCGGCAATCCGCTTGCGCTCCATCCGACCTGGAAACACACGACCTGTCCCAAATGCGGCGGGCGCGCGACGCGCGAGACCGACACGTTCGATACATTTGTCGACTCATCCTGGTATTTCGTGCGCTTCACGGATGCGCACGCCGAGGATCCGGTGAACCGCGACGCCGCGCGCTATTGGATGCCGGTCGATCAATATATCGGCGGCGTCGAGCACGCCGTGCTTCATCTGCTCTATGCGCGTTTCTTCACCCGCGCGATGGCCAAGGCCGGCAATCTTACTGTGCGGGAACCGTTCGCCGGTCTCTTCACCCAAGGCATGGTCTGCCATGAGACCTATCGCGCGGCTGATGGCGATTGGGTGTTGCCCGAAGAGGTCGAGAAACGCGCTGGCGGCGCGTTCCTACGCGGCACGGATGTTCCCGTGTCCGTCGGCCCCTCCGAGAAGATGTCGAAGTCCAAGAAGAATGTGATCGCGCCCGAGACCATCATCGATGCGTTTGGCGCCGACACGATCCGCTGGTTCATGCTCTCCGACACGCCGCCCGAGCGCGATATCGAATGGACCCAAGAAGGTGCCGAAGGCTGCTGGCGTTTCGTGCAGCGCATCCATCGCCTGGTCACCGAGGCTGAAGGCCTCCCGCTCCCCGGAACGGCGATATCGGAGGCGACGGACTCGGATCTGGAACTGCGTCGCGCCACCCATCGCGCCATCGCGGCGGTCACCGAGGATCTGAATGCGCTCAGGTTCAATCGCGCCGTGGCGCAGATTTATACGCTTGCCAACGCGTTCGGTGCAGCGGGCGCGGCGGGGACGGTCAGTGGCGCGGTGAGGCGCGAAGCGCTGGAGGCCATGGTCCTCTTGATCGGGCCGATGATGCCGCATTTGGCTGAAACCTGCTGGGAAGCACTCGGCCATAAGACGCTGGTCGC
>DASQIQ010000022.1:0-4360 GCA_035631495.1 Micropepsaceae bacterium | reverse complement strand
CGCCTCCCATCGCCTGTACGCGTTTTCCGCAGGACGTGCCGCGCGCGTAGACATATTCCGCGATCGCCGATGAGCCGACGAAGCTCACCGCCTGAATGCCCGGCTCGTCCAGGATCGCGTCGACAATTTCTTTGTCGCCGTTCACCACCTGAAGTACGCCGGCCGGCGCGCCCGCTTCCATCATCAGCTCGGCCAGACGCAACGGGACGCTGGGGTCTTTTTCGCTGGGCTTGAGGATGAAACAATTTCCACAGGCGATTGCGACTCCGAACATCCACATCGGGATCATGGCGGGAAAATTGAATGGCGTGATTCCGGCGACGACACCCAAAGGTTGACGGATCGAATAGACGTCGATGCCGGGCCCCGCGCCTTCGGTGAATTCGCCCTTGGCGAGATGGGGAATGCCGCAGGCAAATTCGATCACTTCGAGGCCGCGCTGGATGTCGCCCTTGGAATCGGCAATGACCTTGCCGTGTTCGCTCGAGAGCAGATGCGCCAGGGCATCCATGTTCTTCTCGACCAGCGATTTGAAATTGAACATCACGCGGGCGCGGCGCTGCGGATTAAGGGCCGCCCATTGCGGAAAGATTTTCGCTGCTGTCTCGGCCGCTTGGCGCAAATCAGCACGCGACGCCATCGGCACGCGCGCTTGCACTTCGCCGGTCGCCGGATCGAACACATCGCCGAACCGGCCGCTGGCACCGGCAACATGCTCGCCGCCGATGAAATGGGTCAGATTTTTCATGGCTAGAACTTTTCCTCACCCTTGTGGCGGATCGAGTCCGGGAAATCGCGATAGAGCCCGAAGACCATGTTCGTAACCAGCGAGTTGAGGGCGTGGTGGACGGTCTCGGTCGGCTCGCGGCGGCTGGCGGCGAGGGCGAACGCCGTCTCCAACTGCGCGAGATCGCGCGTCTCGATCATGAAATGAAATTCGCCCAGCTCTCTGGGGCCAAAGCCAAGCTTGCGGCGCGTCAAGCGCCATTTCTCGATAGCGCCGTTTTCCGCCAAGTGCCGCATATAATTCTGGAAGGCGTCTGCGAGCGCCGTGTCCCGAACGCCCGGCTTGAGGTCGAACCAGCCGTGATAGATGTCCACCGCAATGCCCTACTGCGTGTTCCCTCGCGCAGTGCGGATATTACCCCAGCGCTTTGACGATTTCTTCCGTCATTTTCTTGGCGTCGGAGAACAGCATCATGGTGTTGTCGCGGAAGAACAGCTCGTTCTCGATGCCGGCATAACCCGAACCCATGCCGCGCTTGATAAACAGCACGGTTTTGGCTTTCTCGACGTCGAGGATCGGCATGCCGAAGATCGGGGACTGTGGATTGGTCTTGGCCGCCGGATTGGTCACATCGTTCGCGCCGATGACATAGGCGACGTCGGCTTGCGCGAATTGCGAGTTGATGTCTTCCAGCTCGAACACTTCGTCATAGGGCACATTCGCTTCTGCCAGCAGGACGTTCATGTGTCCCGGCATGCGGCCCGCGACGGGATGAATGGCGTAGGACACCTTCACGCCCTCGCGCTTCAGTTTCTCGGCCATTTCCCGCACCGCGTGCTGCGCTTGCGCCACCGCCATGCCGTATCCAGGCACGATGATGACCGAGCCCGCATTCTTCATGATGAAGGCCGCGTCTTCCCCCGAACCTTGTTTCACGGGCCGCGTTTCCGCCGGACCGCCCGCAACGGCCGTCTCACCGCCGAACCCGCCGGCGATGACCGAGATGAAAGAGCGGTTCATCCCCTTGCACATAATGTAGGAGAGGATGGCGCCCGAGGAGCCCACCAGCGCGCCGGTGATGATGAGCGCGGTGTTCTCCAGCGTGAAGCCGATGCCCGCTGCCGCCCAACCCGAATAGGTATTCAGCATCGAGACGACCACGGGCATGTCCGCGCCGCCGATAGGAATGATGAGCGTGATGCCGAAGATGAAAGACAGCACCGTGATGGCCCAGAAGGTCCATGGCGCCTGTACGATGACGAAATAGACCACAAGCCCGACGATCAAAAGAGCGATCAGAAGATTGAGCAGATGACGCGCGGGAAGAAGTATTGGCGCGCCCGACATGTTCCCATTCAGTTTGGCGAAAGCGATGATCGAACCGGCAAAGGTGATGGCGCCGATGGCGACGCCCAGGCTCATCTCGATCAGGCTCTGGGTCTTGATGAGGCCCGTGCACATGTTGGCGGCGTCGTGAACACAGATGCCATAGGCGTCGGGCGAATACAGCGCGGCCCCTGCGACGAGCACTGCCGCCAGACCGACCAGCGAGTGGAAGGCCGCCACCAATTGCGGCATCGCGGTCATCGCGATGCGCCGCGCCGTTGCGGCGCCGACCGCGCCGCCGATGCCAAGACCACCAAGGACAAAGACCCATGTCAACGCGTCGCTGACTCCGGTGACCGCGAGCGTGGTGAGAATGGCAAGCCCCATGCCGATCATGCCGCGGCGATTGCCGATGCGCGCCGTTTCCGGCGAGGCAAGGCCGCGCAGCGCCAGAATGAAAAGCGCTCCGGAAACGAGATAGAGAAGGGCGGCGATATTGGCGTTCATCAATGCGTCCTCATCCCAAGGAGCGTCGCGTCGGAACGGCGCGGTGCGTCTCGAAGGATCACTTCTTCTCTTTTTTCTTGTACATGGCGAGCATGCGCTGGGTGACGAGGAAGCCGCCGAATATGTTCACCGACGCCAACACCAGCGCGACGAAACCGAGCCCCTTGGAGGTCCAGGATTCATTGGAGACCGCGGGCACGGACACAGCGATCAGCGCGCCGACCACGATTACCGAGGAAATCGCGTTGGTGACGCTCATCAGCGGCGTATGCAACGCCGGTGTGACGCCCCAAACCACGAAATAGCCGACGAAAATCGCCAGCACGAAAATCGAAAAGCGGAAGACGAAGGGATCAATCGCTTCCATCACATCCTCCGTTCAGGCTGGCTTGAGCGCCGGGTGGACCACCGCGCCGCCGCGCGTCAGGCCAGCGCCCTTGATGATCTCATCGTCCCAATTGAGCGTGACAGCGCCGGTCTTCTTGTCGACAAAGAGGCTCACGAAATTGAACAGGTTGCGCGAATAAAGGCTTGAGGAATCCACCGCGAGACGCCCGGGCAGATTGCAATATCCCATAAGGGTCACGCCATGGGCCTCGACCACCTCATCGGGTTTGGTCAGCGGACAATTGCCGCCTTGCTCGGCGGCGAGATCGACGATGACCGAGCCGGGCTTCATGGTCTTGACCATATCTTCGGTCACCAGCACAGGTGCCTTGCGTCCGGGAATCAACGCGGTGGTGATGACGATATCCTGCTTCTTGATCGTCTCGGCAATGAGCGCGGCCTGCTTGGCCTGATATTCCTTGGACATTTCCTTGGCATAGCCGGCGGCGGTCTGCGCTTGCTTGAATTCATCGTCCATCACCGCAACGAATGTCGCACCCAGCGACTCCACCTGTTCCTTGGTCGCGGGACGCACATCGGTTGCCGACACGATCGCCCCCAATCGCCTTGCTGTCGCAATCGCCTGCAGACCGGCGACCCCTGCGCCCATCACAAGCACGCGGGCCGGCGCGATGGTGCCCGCCGCCGTCATCATCATCGGCATGGCGCGGCCGAATTGCGCCGCCGCGTCGACCACGGCCTTGTAGCCCGCCAGATTCGCCTGGCTCGAAAGCACGTCCATCGCCTGGGCGCGGCTGATGCGCGGCAGGAATTCCATGGCGAAGGCATCGATCCCGGCCTGCCCCAATTTGCCGATGGTGTCCTTTTCGGTGGCCGGCGCGAGCAGCGCGACCAGTATGGCGCCCCGCTTCAACAGGGCGATTTCCTCATCGGACGGTCCGCGCACCTTCAACACGATATCGGCTGTTTTCAAAGCTGTGGCGGCATCGGGCGCGATGGTGGCGCCTGCGGCCAGATAGTCGGCGTCGGAGAAATGGGCGTCGCCGCCGGCCCCCGTTTCGACAGCCACCTCCAACCCCAGACCTTTCAGCTTCTTCACAGTCTCGGGCGTGGCGGCGACACGCGTTTCCTTGGCGCGTCGCTCCTTCGGGATCGCGACAATCATGGCCATCAAGGGTTCGCTATGAAAACGGGTAGCTCTACCCGTTATGGGTGCGGAAGATGAACAGTAACACGGCGAGAATCACCAGGATCATAACGGACCATTTCGCGCCGGCCCAGAAGGCAAGCCAGGTCTTGACATGGTCCTGAATGTCCATGCTGCCGCCGGTTGACTGATCGCTGCCGTGATGATGTTCCTGGGCCATGCCTTCCCCTCGAAATGGTGAAGCGATTGCGAACGCGGCGGGACTATAGCAAAGCGAGCCCGGACGCAAAGCCCTCACTCTGGGC
>DASQIQ010000021.1:0-3581 GCA_035631495.1 Micropepsaceae bacterium | reverse complement strand
CATGCGCATAGAAATCGGCGGACAAATAGGCGATGCGGATCTTGTCGTGGCGATAGCGCTCGCCTCGCCACAGAGGGGCGGGCGATTCGGGATGAAGATGGGTTGCGAAAATCCGCGCGGATTGCAGTTGTTCCTCCGGAGAGGCGCAGATGGCGAGGTGACCGAACGGGTGAATGACGCGCGCGCCGTCTCGCAGTTTCGTTGCGATGATCGCGCGTGCCTCGTCCAGCTTGCGCCAATCACAGCAATGCAAACGCGCATGCATCAAAAGTCCGCGCGCATAGGGATAATCGGGATTGAGGTTAAGCAGCGTCTCGCAATCACGGGCGGATTCTTCGAATCGCTTCAGAAGCGACAGGACATTGGCGCGGTTGAAGAGACCGTTCTCGTCGTTCGGCCGCAACAGCAGAGCCTCGTCATAGTTCGCGAGCGCCTCTTCATTGCGCTCCATGCGCGAGAGAGCATTGGCGCGCCCCAGCCACGCATCCGCATCGTCTCGGCTAATGGAGAGGGCTCGCTCGAAAGCCGTCGCCGCGTCGGGATAGTGCTGCAACATGGTCAGCAGGACGCCGCGGCTCTTCAAGGCTTCGATATGGTTGGGCCTTGCCGCGAGCGCTTTATCATAGCTCGCCAGAGCCCCGGCATGATCTTTGAGCGCCAGCAGCGCGCTGCCGCGATTGTGCCACGCGTCGGGATTGCTGGGGTCGCTCGCCAGGCTGCGGTCATAATCGAGAACCGCATCCGCGAACGCCCCCAGCCGCAGCAGTGCATCGGCCCGGCGGCAGAAGAGCTGGGCGCTGGAAGGATCGAGCTTTGCCGCCGCATCATAATTCTGGAGCGCTTCGTCGTGGCGTCCCAGCGCCGCGAGCGTGACGCCAAGATGTTCCAGGGCATCGGGATAATCCGCTTTCAAGGACAGCGCCCGGCGCAAGCCCGCCTCGGCGTCGGCGTAGTTTTGCGCCATCATCAAAGCCACCGCCCGATTATGCCAGGCCTCGGCGTAATCGGGCCTCAGGGCTAGCGCGCGGTCATAGCTGGAAATGGCATCGTTGCCGCGAGCGAGTGCGAGAAGCAGATTTCCGCGATTGTTCCAGCTGACCGCATGATCGGGCTTGAGGACCACCAATTGGTCCAGGCAGAGGAGCGCCTCGGCGTTGCGGCCCATATGCTGGAGCGCGGTTGCACGCGCCGATAACGCATCGACCGAGCTGGGGTTCAGCGCCGATGCTTCACCGAGCACGCGCTCGGCTTCTTGGAATCGGCGGCATTGAAGATGAATCAGCCCGAGCAGAAAATGCGCGTCGAATTGCATCGGATCGGCGCTGATGATTTCGGCATAGGCGAGCGCGGCCTCGGCAAGACGGCCCGTCTGATGCAGGCCATAGGCATTGCGCAGGACGTCGCTCATGGCGGGGTCGGCGACGACATCCTAATCGCCCAGCGCCACGCCTTCGCGGCGCGGATCGGCGCCGCCTTCGTAACCGCCATTCACGCGCCGGATGCCGTTCACCCCGGAGTCGAAGGGGATCGCCCGCACCCGGTGACCCATAGCGGTGAGCGCCGGCGTAAACTTTTCGAGGGAAGATCCTCTCTCGATCAAGGTGGGTCCGTTCAAGTTGACATGCCGCGCCGCCGCCGCGACAGCCTCCATCGAAAGCTGGCCGTCGATCAGATTCACGATCCCCTGGGCGACATAGGCGATAATCTGGCCGCCGCCCGGCGAACCCAGCGCGGCGAAGAATTTCCCGTCCGGCCCGAAGACAATGACCGGCGACATCGCGCTCATGGGACGCTTACCAGGAGCAGGGGCGTTCGCGACCGGCTTGCCGTCGATGACCGGCTCGAAGGAAAAATCCGTCAGCTCATTGTTGAGCAGGAAACCGCCGGCGGAGATCTGCGAGCCGAAGGCCGCTTCGATGGACATGGTCATGGAAACCACCTCGCCGGCATCGTCGACCACGGCAAGATGGCTGGTGCCGTGCTCGATCTGCGGCCGCATCGGAGCGTAATCGAGAATCTCGCCTTTCTGCATCAGCGGCATTCCCGCGGTGGCGGTTCCCATGGCGTGCATTGGATCGATCAGGCGCGAGCGCGTGTCGAGATAGGCGCCGTCGAGCAGGCCTTGCAGCGGAACCGCAACGAAATCCGTATCGCCGAGCCAGCGCTCGCGATCGGCATAAGCAAGCCGGCTCGCCTCGGAAATCAGATGCACCGAGGACAGCGTGAGGGGCTGCAACTCGGCGGATGCAAAGCGCTGCAACAGCCCAAGGATCTGCAGCACGGTTGTGCCCCCCGATGTGGAGGGCGGCAGCGAGCAGACCCGATAGGCGCGGTAGGTTCCGCAAAGGGGTGTGCGCGTTTTGGGCTGGTAGTTGGCGATATCGGTCCGAGTCATGACGGCGGGATTGACAGGCGCCTTGGTCACGGCGGCGGCGATTTCGTCCGCAATCGAGCCCGCATAGAAAGCGTCGGTTCCGCCGTCGGCAATCCTTCGCAAGCTCTGGGCGAGTTTTGGGTTGCGCCAAGTCTGGCCCGCTTTGATCGGCGTGCCGTCGGGATTGTAGAAATTGGCGCGAATGTCCGGCATAGCGGCAAGTCGGGGTCCGCCCTCCGCCAGTTCTCGCGCCAGGCGCGGCGGCACGATGAAGCCCTGTTCGGCAAGCGCGATGGCCGGTTCAAAGAGCTTTGCCCAGGGGAGCTTTCCATGCGCGGCATGGGCCATCGCAAGCATCCGCACCACGCCGGGCACGCCCACGGACAGACCGCCTGGAACCGCATCATAGTGCCGGCGGGCTTGGCCTTGAGCGTCCAGGAACATCCCGGGGCGCGCGGAGGCGGGCGCTGTTTCGCGCCCGTCATAGGCATGGAGCGCCGTACCGTCGGACACGATCAGATAGGCGCCCCCGCCGATGCCGGATGATTGCGGCTCCACGAGCGTGAGCACCAACTGCGCGGCGATCGCGGCATCCACGGCTGATCCGCCAACTCTCAGCATGGCAAGGCCGGCCTGCGCGGCGGCGGGCTCGGCGGCGACGATAAGGTGATGTTGCGCAATTGGTGTGGCGCGAGGCGTGGGCGCGGCATGACCCGCGAGCGGGGTCAAACCCGCCAGGACAAAGGCGCCAAAAAATCGGCTTAAGGCCGATGCAACCCGACTCATCATCGCTGTCTCCGGATCGAAACCCAAACTAACGTATGCAGCCCTGCTCTGCCCAGTCCCGGCATCGGTGATTGGGTGCTGACGCACCTTGCGTTAGATAGCGGAGAATCCTCTGGAATCCATGGCTTCCAGTCTCTTGCCATTTCGAGCCCGCCTCACTAGTTTCGGCGGCCCTGCAGCACCGGTAGCTCAGCTGGATAGAGCACCAGACTACGAATCTGGGGGTCGTGGGTTCGAATCCTGCCCGGTGCGCCACTCCCGTACCAAACTGCGAACACCGGCTAGCTGCTCCGGACTGGACACGGCTAGCCCGACTGCGGCTGATGGACCCGAAATCACGGCGCTATCGGGACCGACTACGATTTCCGAAACAAGCCCGTGGACGTAGCGCTTCTGTAAGGGGCGCGGCGCGTCCAAAAGC
>DASQIQ010000020.1:0-4832 GCA_035631495.1 Micropepsaceae bacterium | reverse complement strand
CGTAGACGTCCGTGGTCTGCCAGGCGATCACACCGACTCCCTGATCGGCGCGTCCAGCATGGCGAAGCACAACAGGCTCACGCGTGGGTGCGGGGAATCTCACCTGGGTGGCCTGGGGCGGTGGATTTGCCACGCCCGAACGCGCAGGCAATGCCCCGAAGGTGGCGGCCACCGCCTTGGTCGCCTGTTCCACCGACACATCGCCGACCATGGTCACTTCGATGGGAGCGTTCGCCAGGGCCGGCTGGATGATCGCCTTGACTTGCTCCAGCCGCGCTTGGCCCACATCGGCCAGCGTCGGATAGGCCCAACGCGCATCGCCGGGATGCAGCAGCTCGGGAAATTTCGCCCCGAACAGCGACATTGGCGACGTGTCGAGCTTTGGCAGGCTATCGGTGAGCGAACTCATATTTTGCTGGAAAGGTTCGGCGCGCCAGCCCGGTTTGGTGACATAGGCGGCGAGCAATTGCATCTCGGTGTCGAGGTCGGCAGGCCGCGTCGAACCGGAAAGGGAGAAAGCATCGTCGTCGACGCCAAAGCCGACGCTGGCGATCTTGCCCGTGAGCGTTCGCCGCAAATCGATAAACGACATCGCCTCCAGGCCGCCCGAGACATAGGCCCCGGGATTGAGGATCTTGCGGTCCTTCGGAAAGGCCAGGTCGCCGCCGGCGAGATTGACGCTGACCAGGATCTGATCGGCGCGGAACTTGGTCGGCTTCACCGTCAGCCTCACGCCGTTGGCGAAGCGGATCAGGGTGGCATCGAGATCTTCGATGCGCCGCGTTTCGGCCACCTGGCCCGGTGTTCCGAAACTCGTATAGGGCCAAGCCACCAAGGCGGGTGGTGCAACTTTCTGCACGGCCGCTGATTCGGCGCGGGTAAACACGGAAGCCAGCATGGCTTCGCCGCCCTCGACGGGCTTGGTGCTGGAAAGGAACAGCAGCGGCCCATTGCCGACGAACACCTCTTTGAGCGCGGCGTTCACAGAATCGGCGGTGAGTCCCTTCAGATCGGCCTCCGTCATCGCAAGGCCGACGGCCGGAGCGTTGAACACGTCCTCATTGTCGATGGCGCCGACCAATCCTTGCGCCAGATTGCGCGACACGCGGGTGGCGGAACCGGCAACGTTCGCCTGCGAGCCCGTTATGGACGTCGTGACCTGCCGGTCGACTTCCTGTTGCGTGACGCCCTGGGCGAGCACCTGGCGGCGGATATTATCCGCTTCTTCCAGCGCGCGCTGCCATTTGTCGCCCGCATAGCTGATGCGCAAGGAGGCGATTTTCGCCGAGTGCGTGGTGTTGCCAACGCCCGCGCCCGCAGCCTGGAACGGCGGGTCCGCGCTCTGCGCGGCCTGGGCGAAACGCTGATTGAGGATCGCAAGGCCGATTCTTTCGATGCGGTCATGCTTGCGGTTTGCCGCTGTGTCGGGCCGGTCGTCGTAAGGCGACATCCAGGACACGGCGATGGATTGCGGAGCACCGGCTTCGGTGTAGACCAAAGCTTCCAACCCGCGTTTCTGCGGGGTCCCGTAATCGGGATCGGGACGTCCTGTGCCGCTCGGATTCCAGTTGGAAAAGCGGGTCTTGATCTCCGATTCGATCGCGTCGGGATCGATGTCGCCGACCACGACCAGCGCGGCGCGCTCGGGGCGATAATAGTCGCGATAGAAATCCGCGACCTGAGACACCGGCGCATTGCGGATCACCTCGACTTTACCGATCGGCGATCTATCGGGCGCGAGCTGCCCTTTGAGCAGGAAATGATTCTGCGCTTCGAAAGCGCGGTAGCCCGGACTGGCGCGCAGCCGCTCTTCGGAGAGGACCGGGCCGCGTTCGGCTTCGAACGCATCGGGCTTCAGGCTGAGTTCGCTCACCACGTCGCGGGCCAGCATGAAGGCAGTGTCGAGCGTTGGTTTGTCGGCTTTGGGAAGGTCCCATTGATAGATGGTCTGGGTTGGCCCCGTGCTCGCATTGGCATCGGCTCCGACACGCAGACCCAGACGCTGCAGGATCTGGAACACGTCTCCTTCGGGCACATGGGCCGAGCCACGAAATGCCATATGTTCCAGGAAATGCGCGAGCCCTTGCTGCGCATCGCTTTCCTCGAGCGAACCTGCTCCGATGCGCAAGCGCATCGAGACTTCGCCTTTGGGCGTGGTGTTTTTCATGATTGCATAGCGCATGCCGTTGGGCAGCGCGCCGAAGCGGATCGCGGGATCGGCCGGAATGTCGCTCTTCGCCTGGGGCCAAACGGGGGCATCGGCAGCGCGTGCGAAATCGGTGCGCGCGAGGGTGAGGGCGAGGCCCGTAGCGAGAAATGCCCGGGTGAGGAACACAATCGGCCGCATCAAAGTCCTCCTGTTTGGGACGGGAATATAGGGACAGTGCCCGCCCCCCGCCATTCAAAGACCCGAGATTGCAAAGGTCTCGCGATTCTCCGTGCTAGAGTTTTTCAAAGCCTAAATAACGAACAAATAGTGTAGAATTGGCGGTGTGGGGTTTTCCCCTTCCCCCCTTGAGGGGGAAGGTGGCGCGAAGCGCCGGAAGGGGGGAATGTCGACAATTCTCAAACCAGAAAGAACAACCGTGACCGGCACAACCGACCTCCGCATCCGCATCGCCAAAGCCTGCCGCGTGCTCGGCAAGATGGAGCTGACGCGCGCTCTCCGCGGCCATATCAGCGCGCGCATTCCCGGCACCAACCGAATCTTCATCCGCGCGCGCGGACCTGCGGAATCGGGCGTGCGCTACACGACGGAAGACGAGGTGGTCGAAATCGGCCTCGATGGAAAGCCGGTGGCCGGCATGCCCAAGGGCTTGCGGACGCCAAGCGAGGTTTTCATCCACACCGAAATCTATCGGGCGCGGCCCGAGGTGAATGCGGTGCTGCATCTGCATCCGCCGACATTGGTGTTGTTCACCATTTGCGGCGTGCCGCTGTTGCCGCTCTATGGCGCCTATGACCCGTTCGGACTTGGCATTGCGTTGGAAGAACCTCCCGTCTTCGAGAAGAGCGTTCTGATCAACACACAAGAGTTGGGGCGCGAGCTCTCCGCCACGATTGGTGCGAAGCGCGCTTGCCTGATGCGCGGGCACGGTATCACCACGGCCACGGACAGCATCGAGGAAGCCGGCGTCATCGCGCTGGGCCTGAACGAGCTTGCGACCATGAATTATCAGGCGCGTTTGTTGGGTACGCCCCGGCCGATTTCGGAAGCCGACCGCGAGGGCCTCCACCCTGCCATGAAGCGGCTCAACGAGCGCGGCCCTCGGCCCGGCGAGCCCGGCGATCCCATAGTCACCGAATGGCGCTATTACTGCCGCCTCACCGGGGAAGAGGCCTGATACCGGGACGGGCCCACAATGTGAGTTCCGCCAATCCAGACCCGCCCCTATTGGATTTGGCCGTCTGACATAATAATGAATTGACCCGCCCCCGCCGCCGAATGAGAAACGGACCATGCGCTTGAGATATCTCTTAGCGGTTTTGCTCGCCTGTACGAGTGTTCCGGCGCTCGCCGATGAAGGCATGTGGACCTTCGACAACTTCCCCGCCGCCGCCGTGAAGCAGAAATACGGCGTCACGGTCGATCAGAAATGGCTGGATCATGTGCGCGCCAGCGCGGTCAGGCTGGCCGGCGGCTGTTCGGCTTCGGTCGTGTCGGCCAATGGCCTGGTCCTGACCAACCATCATTGCGTCGCGGGCTGTGCGCAGAACCTCTCCTCGCCCGAGCATGACTACGTAAAGAACGGCTTCTTCACCGCGCGCCCCGAGGACGAGCAGCAATGTCCGGGCACGCAAGCCGAAATCTTGCAGACCATCGGCGATGTCACCACCACGATCAGCGCCGCCACCAAGGGAAAATCGGACGCGGATTTCGCCCGCGCCCGCAATGCGGCGATCGCCAATGTGGAGAAACAGGCCTGCACGGGACGCGAGGCCACGCATCGCTGCCAGGTGCTCACGCTTTACGATGGCGGCCAATATAAGCTCTACACCTATCGCAAATATTCGGATGTGCGGCTGGTCTTCGCGGTGGAATTCGACACCGCGTTCTTCGGCGGCGATCCGGACAATTTCAACTTCCCGCGCTACGACCTCGATTTCTCATTCCTGCGGCTTTACGAGAACGGCAAGCCGGTGGCGACGCCCGAACATCTCACCTGGAATGCGTCCGCGCCCAAGGACGGCGAGCCCGTCTTCGTCGCGGGCAATCCGGGGGGCACCGACCGGCAATTGACCGAAGCCGAGCTGGTGACCTTGCGCGATGTGACGCAGCCGACCCAGCTGATGCTTGGCGCTGAGCTGCGCGGCCGCTACACGCGTTTCGCGCAAGAAAGCGCTGAACATGCGCGCATCGCCAATCGCGATTTGTTCGGCCTCGAAAACGGCTTGAAGGCGCTGCGCGGCGAACATGAAGCGCTGCTGCAGCCGTCTCTTTTCGACGACAAGCGCAAAGCCGATGCGGCGCTAAAAGCCAAGGTCGATGCCGATCCGAAGCTCAAAGCGGAAATCGGCGATCCCTGGGCGGAGATCGCCCATGCGCAGATTGAACGCGTCGCCCTCGCCAAACGTTACAACTTTCTGGAAGGGCGCGCCGGATATGGTTCCACGCTCTTTCGTTACGCGCGCACGCTGGTTCGCGCGAGCGAAGAGCGCGCCAAGCCCAATGGCGAGCGTTTGCGCGAATATGCCGATGCGCGCCTGCCGCTGGTCGAGAAGACCTTGCTCGACAAACAGCCCGTCGAGCCCGATCTCGAACAGCTGAAGCTCGAATTCTGGTTCACCAAATTGCGCGAGGAGATGACGGCGGACGCGCCCGAAACGTCGTT
>DASQIQ010000019.1:0-15245 GCA_035631495.1 Micropepsaceae bacterium | reverse complement strand
GTGAGCGATTTTGTCTGCTCGGGCCAGGAGTACCAGCAGAAATCCCGCCATGCCGCCAGATCGTCATTCTCGAAATTCCAAGCGAGCGAGTCGCCCGTGAAAAGGCAGCGCCCGTCATACAGAAAAACAACACTCCCCTTGGTGTGTCCTGGAACGGGAATGGCGAGGAGATCGCTATCCAGCGCAACAGGCTCGCGCCCCTTTAGAATGTTGTCCGCGAACGGCGCTCGCGCCCGGTCCCATTGATGAATCCACACGCGCGCGCCGAAGTGCTTCGCGTAATGCTGCGCATCGCCGATGTCGTCGCGATGGGTGAGCAGAATATCGGAGAGGCCGCCCCATTCCTCCAACTTGGCCGTGACCACGCGAGTCCACCGCGGCGCGTCCACCATGGCGTTGCCGCTTCCGCGCCGGATCAGAAAGGAATGCGCCCCGGCCGCCGACGCCGCGTTGTAGCCGAGGCGGTAAACACCATCGGTCATCAGCTCGGGAAAAACCTCGCCGGGGATTTGCGTCGGGTCCCGCGTGCGCACGGACGCGGTGGGGCAGAGAAGCCGCGCGCGCCAAGCCATGCGCAACTCCTCCTCGGATTGGGGCTGTCTTGCGAAGACCGACTGACCGTCTTTTTCGACGATCAATCCGGGCGCCACGGTGCGCGCGGCTGAACAGTCCGTGCAGCGTGTGTCGATATACCAATTGCCCGGCGCATTCGCAGGGTGGCGCTCCGTCATGCATCGAATATAGGAGCTTGGGCGTCAGGTGAAAATGCGCGCTCAGGAAACCTGCACAAGCTTCAGCCCGGCTTGTCCCCGGATGAGCCGAAGGCGGCTTCGAGGCGCGCGAAATGTGTTTGCACCCCCGGCGAACGCTCGCCCTGCCGGAAGAGAACATCGTCCAGCCGCGCAATGCGCCGATAGAGACTTTCGCTTCGATCCAAAAGATCGATGAGTTTTTGCGGTAACGCGTCGACGCCATCCTCACGCTTGCCCATGCAAATCTCGCGTGCGCCGAGACGATAGCGGTCGGACGCGGCGTCCTCGGAAGACATGTCGCCTTCCTGCACGGCGCGTTGAATCAATAACCAGCTTGCCGCCTGCATCAGCCGCGTGGTGACACGCATGCTTTCGCCGGCATACACAAGCGCTGCCTTGCGCGACAGATCGCGAGACTCGGTGCGTCCGCGCCCGTCGAGATAGCGGGCGCACTCTTCAACCAGCGCCATGCCTTCATCGAATGTGTGTTCGAACAAGGCCGAGGCCCGGAAACTGTTCAGCGAAATGCCGCTGAGGGATTCATCTTCTAAAAGCTCGATGTTCATCACGCCGATCCGATGCCTATGGACAGCGAAGCTATCAAGCCGCATGCATCCGGCAAAGCGTCACGCAAAAAAGATTTCTTAACGTGGTTACGACGCGAAGGCGTGGACCGCGATTCACCATTCAATGGTTAACGACAGCGCGCGGACGTCAGCGCTTGAAAAATGCATCGGCTGCACTCTTCGTGGTCGAACGGGCGCGCAACGCGTCTTTCGCGCGCAGGATTTCTCCTTCCAGCAACGCAATACGCGCCTCGAGCTCATGTGCGGAGAGATGAGACAGATCCTCGCCCAGGACGATATCCGCCTTGGGCTTCTTCGGCGCCAGTTCGTCCAGATCGATCGCCATCGACGGACCTCCTTTGCTCTTCGCCCCAATCTTGGCATAACCCGCATCTAGTGTGGCGAATCCGAAATTCGCAATAGCTTGGGCGATATTCCGGGCGAATTTCGGATTCAGAGCCACACTAGCAATTTATTGAATCCAGTGTGGTTTTCGGATTTGAAGTTCCTAAGCGTGAGTGCCAAAAAATCTTAGGAACTTCAAGTCCACCACACTGGCGCAAGAAAGTCGGATCATGACACTCCCCAAGACAATGATGGCGATCGCCGTCGAGCGGACAGCGGCGGGACCAAAGCTGTATCTCAAAGAGATGCTCGTGCCCCACCCGGGTCCCGGACAAATCCTGATCAAGGTCGCCGGCGCGGGTGTAAATCGCGCGGACCTGCTGCAGGTTGAGGGGCACCATCCGCCGCCGCCGGGTGCGCCGGAGACGCCGGGTCTGGAGGCTTCGGGCAGGGTCGTCGCCGTCGGTCAGGCCGTGACGGGATTTCGCGTAGGTGATGAGGTTGCGACGCTTCTGCCGGGCGGTGGCTATGCCGAATATGCCGCGGCTTCGGCGCTGTGCACGTTGCCGGTACCGAAGGGCGTCGGCCTGATCGACGCGGGCGGTATACCCGAAGTGTACTTCACCGTGTGGAGCAATGTGTTCGACACCGCCCGTCTGAAGCCCGGTGAAAGCTTTCTGGTGCACGGCGGTTCAAGCGGCATCGGCACGGCCGCGATCCAGCTCATGCATGCGCGCGGGCATCAGGTCTTCACGACGGCGGGATCGGCGGAAAAATGTGACGCGTGCGAAAAGCTCGGCGCAACCCGCGCGATCGATTACAGGAACGAGGATTTCGTTACCCTGGTGAAAGCCGATACCAACGGCAAAGGTGTCGATGTCATATTGGACATGGTGGGCGGCGATTACGTCATGCGCAATCTCAATGCGCTCGCGCGCGGCGGACGGCTGGTGAATATCGCCTATCAAAAGGGCGCCAAGGTGGAAGTCGATTTCCGCATCGTGCAGGCGCGTCTTTTGAGCTTGGCCGCCACCGGCTTGCGCGGCAGGCCCGATTCCGAGAAGGCGGCGATCCGCGACCATCTCGCACGGGAGGTCTGGCCCCTCTTCGAGACCGGCCGCCTCAAACCCGTGACCTTTCGGCTGTATCCGCTGGCAGAGGCCGGCGAGGCCCATCAGGCGATGCGGGAAAGCCGCCATATCGGAAAAATCCTGCTCACGCCTTGAATTCTTCTTTGCCGAACGCCGCTTCGGGGCTAATAAGGAGCCTTCCTCGATAGGGTTAGGCCTGGAGAGCGGAGTGGGGTCCCTGACAAGCCCCGCACGGAAAGGAAAAGCCCATGTCCGACAAGCCCCTGATGCCCAAGGCGACCGCCGTTTGGCTGATCGACAACACCTCGCTCACCTTCGAGCAGATCGCCGAGTTCTGCGGCATGCATCCCCTCGAAGTGAAGGGCATTGCGGACGAAGACGTGGCCAAAGGGATCAAGGGCATCGATCCTATCGCTGCCGGCCAGCTCACCCATGACCAGATCGAACAGGCCGAAAAGGACCCCGAGCTGAAGCTCAAGATGGCGCCGGCGAAATACAAGATGCCGCACATCAAGGCCAAGAAGACGCCGCGCTATACGCCGGTGTCCAAGCGTCAGGACAAGCCGGACGCGATCTATTGGCTGCTGCGCAACCATCCCGAATTGACCGATGCCGATATCATGAAGCTGATCGGCACCACCAAGGCGACGATCGCGAAAATCCGCGACCGCGGTCACTGGAATTCCCAGAACATCAAAGCGGTGGATCCGGTGACGCTTGGCCTGTGCTCACAGATCGAGCTCGACTTCATCGTCGGACGCGCCGCCCACCGCAAGCCGCGCCCGGCGAAGAAATCGACGGAAAGCATGAAAACGGTCGAGGAAACGACCGCGGGCCTCGCGCCTATGGGCGAAGAGGACAGCGACTAGTCAAAACGCGTAACGCGCGAGCAGGAAGCCCGCGACGATGGTCGCGAGCACAATGAACATCGCGAGCTCGAGTCTTTTCTCCACGAAATTCCGGATGGGTTCGCCGAACCAATAGACAAGACCCGCAACAAGCGTGAAGCGGGCGCCCCGGGTGATCGCCGAGAGGACCACGAACATCGCGAAATTGTAGCCGGCAAATCCCGATGCAATGGTGACCAGCTTGTAGGGGATGGGGGTCAAGCCTTTGATCAGGATGATCCAGGCGCCCCATTCGGCGTAGGCCGCACGGAAGGTTTCGAGGCTTTGGCCATAACCATAAGTACGGATCAGCCATTGGCCGAGCGAATCGTAAAGCAGCGCGCCAATAGTGTAGCCAAGCATGCCGCCGAGTACGGAAGCGATCGTGCACCAGCCCGCCAGAAGAAAAGCACGCTTGCGGTCCGCCAGCACCATCGGCAGCAGCATCACGTCGGGTGCGATCGGGAAGAAGGAACTCTCAGCGAATGACACGGCGAACAACGCGGCCCAGGCATAGCGTCCCGAGGCGTTCGCCATGGTCCAATCGTAGAGGGAGCGAAAGACCCCGCGTTTCTCGGCGCGCGTGTTTTCATTCATAAGACGTTTTCCTGTGTCGGCCCTCGTGGATCAAGCGGGAGGCTGGCCGGTGATCCTTGCGGCATCGGCGCGAAGTTTTCGCGCGTTTCGAGCCGCGCGGGTTCCTTAAGGCGTATCCGCGTGAAGGCATAGAATGCCATGCCGGCATGAATAATTGCTGTATAGAGGAAAAGCGAGTTGGGCCCGGCGGTCGTGATCACGAAGGAGGCCAGAAGCGGGCCCGGGATCGAGGACGCGGCGTTTATCATCAACAGTCCTGCCGACACCCCCACGAATTCGGCGCGCGGCAGCCGATCATTCGCATGCGCGATCGCGAGCGAGTAGAGCGGCAGCATGGAAGCACCGAGCACGAACACGATACCGTAGAAAATCAGTGGCGCATCGACGAGCAGCCAGCCAAGGGCCCCCAGCATGAACCCGCACAATGAGGCGGCGGTACAGGTGGCCGCGATCATCCAGCGCCGGTCCATGCCGTCCGAAATGCGTCCCAATGGCCACTGAATCAGCGCGCCTCCGGCGATGAAGACGCTCATGAAGAGCGCGATCTCGCGAATCGTGAAGCCGAGCGACTGACCGTAAATCGGCGCCAGCGTCCAGAATGCGCCGTTGGCAAGGCCCGTCGTTACGCAACCCGCCGCACCCACCGGCGCAACGTTGAAGATGCGCGACAGATCGATATGAAGCGCGGGATGCGGAGCCGGGGGAGGCAGACGCGTGAGCCCCATGGGCACAAGGCACAGGCAATAGAGAATGGCGCCGATGCTGAAGAGCTCGAAGGACAGCGGTTCGCCCAAAAGAAGCAACCATTGTCCGATGAGCAGCGCACTCAGATTGACCGCGACATAGAGCGAGAGAATTCGGCCCCGCGTCTCATTGGTCGCTCGATCATTGAGCCAGCTCTCAATCGCCATATAAAGAATGGCGAGCGAAAATCCCATGACGCCTCGGGCGGCAAACCATGCCAGCGGCGTCACCCATAGGGGCAAAATCAAAACGGAGCTCGCGACCAGGGCCGCCGCCACCGCGAAGGCGCGAATATGTCCGACCCGCGATAAAAGACGCGGTCCGGCAAAGCAGCCCAGGACGAAGCCGGCAAAATACCAAGTGCCGAGCGTGCCCACGGCGATATCGGAAAAACCGTCGAGATGCGCGCGCAACGGTGTCAGCGTTCCGATGAGCCCGTTCCCCATCAGAAAAAGGCCCGTCGAGACCAGAATCGCGGCAATGCTGGAGGAGGGCGACGCCATAATTCGAACCTGAAACGCTGCGCTCGCTAGCCTGTCCGCATCTTTAAGTCAAAAGAACTGCACGGGCGTTGCGATGCCAAGGCGGGAACGAGGTCCCCATGCAGCGCCGCGCATGGATTGTGATGCGGCGAGCTTGCCGCGGCGAAGACGTTTCATTAGCGTTTCGTGTTTCCTTCACCATCTCAGACGATCCATGGCCGCGCGAAAAAAGAACGTTTCAAAAGGAAAAGCGAAGAAGCACGCCAAAGCTGCGCGCGCGAAGAAGCCCAAAATCGTCAAAGGCAAGAGGCGGCGCAAGCCCGCTCCGCTCGCCAAACCGCGAGTTCCCAACGTGACGGCGCACGCGAAAAACAAGGCTGTGCCTTCCAAGGCAGGGTCTTCCGCCCGCTCCAAGCCGGTGGCCAAAGCTCGCCCTGGCGTTGCCACCCGTCCCCGTCCGCGCCGGATATCGCCGCAGCCACGGCCCGCTCTCGGGCCTCGCCATAAGATTCGCGCCGGCAGCGCCTATGACATGGACTTGCCTCGCACCCCGGCAAATTATCAGCCGCTGACGCCGCTCTCCTTTCTGGAGCGCGCCGCCCGCGCCTATCCCGAGACGACCGCCATCATCCACGGCAAGCGCCGCTATTCCTACGCGCAATTCTACGCCCGCTCGCGTCAGCTCGCCTCGGCATTGGCGCGCGAAGGCATCGCACGCGGCGACACGGTCTCGGTGTTGCTTTCCAACACGCCCGCGATGCTGGAGGTCCATCACGGCGTACCAATGACGGGTGGCGTCCTGAATGCGCTCAACACGCGCCTCGATGCGCGCTCGATCGCCTTTATGCTCGATCATTCCGAGGCGAGAATCTTCATCGTGGATCGCGAATTTGCCGCCTGCGCGAATGCCGCGCTCGACCTCGCCCAGGTGAAGCCGCTTGTGTTGGTTTATGACGATCCGGAGTTTCCTCAAGCCGGAGAATTGCCGGGCGCAACGGACTATGAAGCGTTTCTCGCGGCCGGCGATCCGCAATTTCCTTGGCAGATGCCGCAAGACGAATGGGACGCCATCTCCCTCAATTACACCTCGGGAACCACAGGCAATCCCAAGGGCGTGGTCTGCCATCACCGCGGCGCGGCGCTGATGGGTTACGCCAACATCCTCGCCTGCCGCATGGGTGAAAATCCGGTCTATCTTTGGACTCTGCCCATGTTCCATTGCAATGGCTGGTGTTTCCCATGGACCCTGGCGCTGATCGCCGGCACCCATGTGTGCCTGCGCTGGGTGCGGGCCAAGGAGATGTATGAGGCAATCGAGAAACATAAGGTCACCCATCTCTCCGGCGCGCCCACCGTCATGGCGGCGCTTCTGAACGCGAGTGCGGAGGAACGCCGCCCGCTCTCGCGCAAGGTGAATTTCGTGCACGCGGCCGCGCCGCCACCCGAGGCGATTCTCTTGGCCATGCTCGAGGCGGGCTTTGAGCTTACCCATGTCTACGGGCTGACCGAGACCTACGGTCCGGCGACAGTCAACGAATGGCATCGGGAGTGGGATCGGCTCCCCTTAAACGAGCAGGGAGCCAAACGCATTCGCCAGGGCGTGTCCTACCCGGCACTGGAACGACTGGCGGTGCTTGATCCAGCCACGATGGAGCCTGTGCCCGCCGACGGCCAGACCCTGGGCGAAGTCATGTTTCGCGGCAATATCGTGATGAAGGGCTATCTGAAGAATCCAACGGCAACGCAGGAAGCCATGGCGGGAGGCTGGTTCCACTCCGGCGACCTCGGCGTCATGCACGCGGACGGCTACATCCAGCTCAAGGACCGCTCCAAGGACATCATCATCTCGGGGGGAGAGAATATTTCATCGATCGAGGTCGAGAACGCACTCTACAAACATCCCGCGGTGCTCTTTGCCGCGGTGGTGGCCAAGCCCGACCCGAAATGGGGCGAGACACCTTGCGCCTTTGTCGAGCTGAAGCCCGGTCATACCGGCGTCACGGAAGCGGATCTGATCGCGTTCTGCCGGGACAATTTGGCCCGGTTCAAATGCCCGAGACATGTCATCTTCTGCGAGCTGCCGAAAACGACAACCGGCAAGATCCAAAAATTCCGTCTACGTGAACAAGCCAAAGCGCTCGACTGACGCCTCGTTCCACGACAAGGCATCCCGACGTGAAATCCGCAAGGCTCAGTGGCTGGTCGTTCGCAGTCTCTCGAGCTCGTCTTTCAACCGGAGCTTTTCTTTTTTCAAAGCCGCGACACGCAACTCATCCCACGCGGAATGGTTCATCTCGGCTTCGATCTCTTCTTGCAATCTTTGATGTTTGTCGGCGACTTCTCTGATCTGGGACTCTGAAGCCATCGCTACCGCCTCATCGCTGGAAAGGCCGGGAAATTAGATCACTCAAAAAGCGGTTTGTCACCCCCCGGCGTCTTCATGGTTGCCGATTGATTGTAAATCGGCGGCCCATAAGGGTGAATCGGCTTGGCGGCGGCTTAGGCTAGGCCTACAAATTGCCCCTGCTGGGCACCAAGCTCAAAAAAGCGGTTCGCCCGTGCCATGACCGACGAAGAAGAACAGATATTGAAGGCGAAGCTAGCCGAGCTTCGCCAGGAACATGGCGATCTCGATGCCGCGATCGCGGCAATTTCCGATTCGCCGCATTGCGATCTGCTGCAATTGACGCGGCTGAAAAAACGCAAGCTGCAGCTGAAAGACCTGATCGCCCGTATCGAGGACAGTCTTCTTCCCGATATTACGGCCTGAGCGTCCTGGCGCCGGCCCGCTTTTCCGCGTACATCGCGGAATCGGCTTCCGCCATCGCCATGTCCGCGCTCTGGCCGGCATGCAATTCATGCGCGCCGCACGAGAAACTCAATGCGACCGGCAGGTCATTCCACAGTGGGGGTTTTTGCCGCAGGCTCTCTGCAACGGCGAGGCCTTTTTTCTTGGCCTGATCGAGCGTGACATGGGTCAAGAGCACGCCGAACTCATCGCCCCCGAGCCGGGCGAGAATATCGCTGTCGCGAATCTGGCTGCCGACAAGATCGGAAAAATGCCGCAATACGGCGTCCCCCGCCGCGTGGCCATATGCGTCATTCACGGCTTTGAAATTGTCGAGGTCGAAATAGAGCAGGCTTGACGGCGTGCCATAGCGCGCGACGAGAGCGATGGCGCGCGAGATTTCCCGCACGAAGGCCCTTCTGTTGAGGATCGGCAACAATGTGTCCTGGTCGGCCGTACGGGCCATGTCTTCAAGCCGCGTACGGGTCTGCTCCACCTCGCGCCGAAGCAGCTCGATTTCGTCAACGAGCCTGCTGGCGGCCTCGCGAACACTCGGCGTGAACTCCTCTTCGGGAATGCCGAGAAGAGAAGCCGAGGCCACGGGCATCGTAAGGCCTGGGGGCGAAGCCTCACGCGCCGAAGCGCCGCCACGCGAAGCTGCACGGCGGCCTGTCCGCCTCGGGCGCCCCGACTTTCCGACGTTCATCTCCTCTGCCAAGCCTGACATCACGACTCACTCCCAATGGGGGGAAATTGGCACCAAATGGTCCACACGCAAAGCAGCGGAAAGCGCTTTCTTCCCTCGGGCGTGGCCCTATAATGCAGCGCTTCCGCCTGCAGTCGGGCTTACCCGACCGATCACGCCAGCCGAAGCACCGCCAAGAATGACCGCCCAGAAGCCAGCCTCGAAGCCCGTTGTGGGTATCATTATGGGAAGCCGGTCCGATTGGCCGACTTTGCAGGCCGCCGGCGCAATCCTGGACGAGCTGGGCGTCCGCTACGAGGCCCGAATCGTCTCCGCCCATCGCACCCCCGAACGGCTTTACGATTATGCGAAAAGCGCCAAATCCCGCGGGCTCAAGGCCATTATTGCCGGCGCCGGCGGGGCCGCCCATCTTCCCGGCATGACGGCTTCGATGACGGTCTTGCCCGTGCTCGGCGTCCCGGTTGAGACGCGGGCGCTCAAGGGGCTGGACAGCCTGCTTTCCATCGCCCAGATGCCGGGGGGCATTCCGGTCGCGACCTTCGCCATCGGTGAGGCCGGGGCGAAGAATGCGGGACTCTTTGCCGCGGCCCTCCTGGCTCTGGAGGATCCGAAGCTTGGCCGGCGGCTGGAAGCCTGGCGCGTGAGGCAGACGCGGTCGGTCGCCAAGACGCCAGGCGGCAAGAAACCGAAAAAACGCAAACCGTGAGCGCTCCTTCCATCCTTTCCGGCCCGCTTCCACCCGGGTCCACCATCGGGATTCTTGGCGGCGGCCAGTTGGGCCGCATGCTGGCCCTCGCCGCGGCCAGGCTCGGCTTCAAGATCCATATCTATTCGGACGAGACCGAGTCTTGCGCCTTCAACGTGGCCAGCGCAGGCACCCGCGCGCGCTACGACGACGAGCAGGCCCTGGGGGACTTTGCTCGAGCCTGCGATCTGGTCACCTTCGAATTCGAAAACGTCCCGGACGGCACGGCCCGTTATCTTGCGAACCGCGTGCCGGTAGCGCCAGGGCCGCGGGCGCTGTCCATCGCCCAGGACCGCTTTGTCGAGAAGAGTTTCATCGCCGGTCTCGGCATCGCCACCGCCGCCTTCCGCGAGGTCGCGAACGAATCCGATGCTGCGGAGGCTTTTCGCGCCCTGGGCGGGCCCGCGGTCTTGAAGACGCGCACGCTCGGCTATGATGGAAAAGGTCAAAGAATTGTCCGAAGTGCCGAAGAAGCCGCGCGCGCCCATGCCGAGCATCAGGGCGTGCCCGCCATTCTGGAAAAATTCGTGGATTTTGCGTTCGAGGCATCCGTCGTCGCCGCGCGGGGGCGTGATGGACGTTTCCTCGCTTATGATCCGCCGAAGAACGAGCATGAAAATCATATCCTGCGCCGTTCGATCGTGCCCGCGCCGCTCAGCGGAGCGGTCGCCGGCGAGGCTGTGGAAATCGCCCGCCGGATCGCCGAAGCACTGGACTATGTCGGCGTTCTGGGCGTGGAGCTGTTCATCGGCAGAAACGGCGAGATTGCGGTCAACGAGATCGCGCCGCGCGTCCACAATTCGGGTCACTGGACCATCGAAGCCTGCGTGGTCAGCCAATTCGAGCAGCATATCCGCGCCGTTGCCGGCTGGCCCCTCGGCGATGCCAAGCGCCATTCGGATGCGGTGATGGAGAACATTATCGGAGCGGAAATCGAAGACTGGCTCGCACTCTCGGGACGCGAGGCGGGCTTGCACATCTATGGCAAGCGCGTCGCCCGCCCAGGCCGCAAAATGGGCCACATCACCCGGCTATCTCCGCGCCACGCTAGAATTACCGGCGGCGCAGAGAATTGAGAATGTCCAGCGGATTGGGAAGCTTGGCTATCGCTTCTTTGGCTTTGCCGCGGAATTTCTCGATCTGCATCACATTGTCGATGCGGTTTTCGAGAAAGGTCCAGGTCGCCTTATGTCCTTCGCTTGCATCGCTGTACCAATAAGCGAGCGTGGCGCCATACACTCCGGTCAGCAAAGCGCGCTTGGTGTAGTAAGAAAAATCGCTGGAGGTGTCGCCCGCGGCGCGCCACATCGCATCCACGCTGCGCATCGTCAGCTTTGCTGCAAGGGGTGCGTGCTGCGGTGCCGCCAGAAAACCCGCCGCCTTCCGCGCGGCCTCCTTATGCGGCGCAACCACTTCGATGCGCGTGCGAACAGCCGATGCTACGCGGTCACGCAGCCGTTGGTCGGATTTGTCCGCTGCCATGATCTCGGTCATGCGCCGATCGGCCCAAACGGAGAAAGCTTCGACAAGGCTCGCGGGACCTTTGGGAAAGGCCTCCTGCAATTCGCGCTTTCCGATTCCCGCTCGCGCCGCCGCATTGGCCAGCGTCATTTCCGAAAAGCCATCTTGCGGGATTTCTCCCAACGCCTCGATCAGCACGCGCTCGCGGATGGCGTCGGTCATTGCGCGGCTCTCCTATCGTCATGTTTGCCCAGCCAATGTTGGAGCTCGCTTTCGAAAATCAGCTTGGTGAGGTCGGCCATGCGCTGAGGATAGACCATGCCATCAATGTGGTCGCATTCATGCTGCACCACCCGTGCGTGGAATCCCTTGGCTATGCGCAAGATCCGCCGCCCCTTCGTGTCATAACCCATGTAGCGGATCTGGCGCGGTCTCTCGACCCAGCCACGCATACCAGGCACGGACAGGCAGCCTTCCCAGCCCCCTTCCACGACGGGGTCCAGCACTTCCACCACCGGATTGATGAGCACGGTCAGCGGCGCGGTATGATCGAAGGCTTCGGCCTCAGGCAGGTTATCCTCGGTCCGGCTTGACGGGGCTTGGAACACCACCACGCGCAAGGGTACGTGCACCTGCGGCGCCGCGAGTCCGGCGCCGTTGGCGTCCTCCATCGTCTCGATCATGTCCTCGACCAGACGTTTGATGTCCGGCGCGGTCGGATCGGGAACCGGCGCGGCGACCCCTGCCAGAACCGGATGCCCCATGCGGGCGATTTTCAGGATAGCCATGGGCGGAATATGGGGTGGTTGAAACCGCGCGTCAAAGTTAGAGCCCCAGCGCGGCAATTCCCGCGGCGGCGACCTGTTCGTCCTCGTGACTCTGCACGCCCGAAACACCGACCGCACCGATGATGTCTCCCTGGTGCAGGATGGGGAGTCCTCCCTGGATGGGGAAAGCATCGGGGAAATTCAGCATTCCGGGCCGTTGCTTAACCGTCTCTTCCCAGACCTTTCCGGGACGGTGGGTGATCGCCGCCGAGCGGGCCTTCAATGTCGCAACTTCGGCGGTCTGGGGCCGGGCGCCGTCGCCGCGCTCCAGCAGCAGCAAGCGCCCCGCATCGTCCACGACCGCTATGGTGACCCCCCATTTCTGCTTGTCGGCTTCGACTTTGGCGGCGGCCATGATCTTGTGGGCGTCTGCGATGGTGAGTGCGGTTTTGCTGCGCATTTAGGGTTCCTTTGGCACGTTTGATTCGGTTAGGCGTTCTGGGTCGCACAAGGTGGACAGTTTAGCCGGGTTCTGATAGGAACCCGCGCCGGATTCGAGAAGAAGGAGCCTCGCTTGCAGATCATCGTTCGCGACAACAATATCGACCAGGCGCTCAAGGCGCTGAAAAAGAAGATGCAACGGGAAGGCATCTTTCGCGAGATGAAATTGCGGGGCCACTACGAAAAACCATCGGAGAAGCGGGCGCGCGAGCGGGCGGAGGCAATCCGCCGCTATCGCAAGCTGCAGCGCAAGCGTCTGCAGCGCGAAGGCCTGTTGCCCCGTTAGAATCTCTCGGTTTTGGGCTCAGAAGGCCGCCGCTTGGCGGCCTTCGGCATTTTGGCCCGGTGCGCAGTCCTGACAAATGGTGATCTCGATCGTCACATGGGACAGCCCCGAATGGCGCCGGCGCAGCTCGGCCTTGATGTCGTCGGCCGAACAGGGAACAGGGCTAACCAGAGATACGATCAATGCGCGATGACCGGGTCCCAGCCGCCACACGTGCAGATCGGCCACTCGGGCATGGAGGTCGTCCTCCAAGGTGCGGCGTATGTCCGCCGACAGGCCCGGATCGTCTTCGACATCGAGGAGGACGATTCCGGTCTGGCGCATCAGCTGAACCGACCAGCGCGCGATGACGAAGGCTCCGAGGAGCCCGACCAAGGGATCGAGCGCGCCGAGCCCGAACATCGCGCCCAGGACGAGGGCGATCAGCGCAAGCACCGCGGTCGCCGCATCGGCCAATATGTGCACATAGGCGGCGCGCAAATTGTGGTCGTGGTGATGGCCGGCTTCGGCGCCCGGCTCATGGTCGTCATGCAGCATGGCGGCGCTGATGATGTTGATCGCAAGGCCGAGCGCGGCCACGAAAATGGCCTCGCGGTAGCGGATGGGAACGGGTGTGTAGAGGCGCATCGCCGATTCAGCGGCGATGCCGAGCGAGATGATGCCAAGGATGAGCGCGCTGGAAAATCCGGCGAGATCGCCGAACTTGCCCGAGCCGAAAGAGAAGACCCGGTTGCGGGCATGCCGCCGCGCCATCCAATAGGCCCAGGCCGCCAGGCCCAGCGCCCCCACATGGGTCGCCATGTGCACGCCATCGGCCAACAACGCCATGGAGCCGAACGCCAGTCCCGCCAAGATTTCGACGGCCATGAACGCCGCGGTGAGGTAGACAACCAGACGCGTGCGCGCTTCGGCGCGCGCGTGCCCTGCGCCCAAATAGACGTGATCATGGGTCCAGGCGTGATCGTGCTGTTCGGTCATCTCAACACCCGCGTCGGCCTAGTGTGGCGAATCCGAAACTCGCAACACTCGTGCAAACATAAGGCCTAATTCGTTTCGCGACTATGAGCGGTTTGGTAATATGGATTTTTGGTGGCGAACCACGAAATGCGGACCCACTTGGATGGGTTTGAGATCGAGCGGTACGAAGCCCGCGCTTCGATAGAGCGCCAGCAATTTGGCACGCGGTTCGCAATCCAGTCTCAGATAAAGGCGTCCTTTCGCGCGAACCTCATGTTCGGCCCATGCGAGCATGGCGTGAGCAAAGCCGCGGCCGGCGAACCGGCGCGCCACGGCCAGGCGATGGACGTAAAAAGCTTCGCCCGGTGCCGCACGGGGCCAGAACAGCCGGTCTTCATTATGAAGGTACATGCAAGCGGCGAGCACGCCGTCTATGCGTCCGATGACAAGCTCGCCCTCGCGCGCGACCCGGGTCAACTCGTCAAAAGCGGTTTCGTTGGGTCCCCAGAGCGGCTCGCCCTTGGCGATCAGCCAGTCCGCCGCCTCGCGGATCAGCGCATCCGTCTCGGGGACGGCTTCCATTCCGGCGCGGGTGATGATGAGCGCCATCTTCGAACGGATTAGCGCATGGTCGGCATAATGAAGCTGGTATCCCGCGCACCCTTGGGCCATCGCGCGGTTACGGTCTTGAGCCGCGTGTAGAAGCGTACGCCGTCCATGCCGTGCTGGTTCGCGTCCCCGAAGGCCGAGCGTTTCCAGCCGCCGAAACTGTAATAAGCAAGCGGCACGGGGATCGGCACATTGATCCCCACCATGCCGACATTCACGCGCGAAGCGAATTCTCGCGCGGCATCGCCGTCGCGGGTGAAAATCGCCACGCCATTGCCATATTGGTGCCGGGATGGTAGCGATAGCGCCTCGTCGAAATCGCGGGCGCGTGCGATCTGCAGCACCGGGCCGAAGATCTCCTCCTGATAGGTCTTCATGTTCGCCGTCACACGGTCGAACAGCGAAGCACCGAGATAGAAGCCGTTCTCGTAGCCTTGCATCTTGAAACCACGGCCATCGACCACAAGCTCGGCGCCTTCCTTTTGCCCGATGTCGATGTAGTCGAGCACCTTCCTGCGGTGAGCGGCGGTGATCAGCGGGCCATAGGCCGCATCCTCATCGGTCGGACGGCCGATCTTCAGCGCTTCCACGCGCGGCTTGAGTTTGCCGACCAGCGCTTCGGCCAGCTTCTCGGTCACCGGCACGACAACCGAAATCGCCATGCAGCGTTCGCCGGCCGAGCCGTAGCCTGCGCCTATCAGCTCATTCGCCACCTGGTCGAGGTCGGCATCGGGCATGACGATGGCATGGTTCTTGGCGCCGCCCATCGCCTGCACGCGTTTTCCGTGGCTCGTGCCGCGCGCGTAGACATATTCCGCGATTGCCGACGAGCCGACGAAGCTCACCGCCTGAATGTCGGGATCTTCGAGAATCGCGTCGACCGCTTCCCTCTCGCCGTTCACCACATTGAGCACGCCCGCGGGTGCGCCGGCCTCCATCATCAGTTCGCCAAGGCGCAAGG
>DASQIQ010000018.1:0-3879 GCA_035631495.1 Micropepsaceae bacterium | reverse complement strand
CCCCGATGGGGAGAGGCCGTCAATGCGCCAATGGATCGGGGCGTAGCTGGAAGCGCACGGCGCGCGGACGATTCTCCTTGCCGCCTTCGAGATGGAACATGGTCCGCTGGCCATAGGTGGACCACAGGCTCTTGCCCTTCCACCCCGTATTGGGATCATCGATGCGGCCATCGACGTTTTTGGGGAAAAAGCCCATCGGATAGGGCACCGTGATACTGACGAACTTGCCGTCGACCAGCGCGAGAATGCCGCTGTTGAGATTGCCCATGGCGATGGGCACATCCTTGCCCAATCCAAATGTGTTGAACTTGTCGACCCAGGCGTAATAGCTCGCCTCGGCGCTGCCGGGGTCTTTCACGTCGCGCATCTGCGGTCCCGGGAATGGATAGAACGTCCAGCCTTCCGGACAATGCGTGCCGGTGGCGGCCGCGGGCCCGTTCAGGACCTTGCATTTGCGGCGGTCGAAGCTGCCCAGATGTCCGCTCGCCAGCGCCGCCCAATACACGCCATTGCTGTCGACGTCGCCGCCGCGCGGACTGAATCCCGGCAGCGGTACCTGATACACTTCGGCGAGCGCGGTCTCGGGCGGATTGGAGCCGGGCGCGAGGCGGACGATGCGGCCCGGATAGGCTACTTCCGTGCCCCAGACCGCGCCGTCGGACGGGCTCACCGCTACAGCATAGGTCGTCACCAATATGCGCTTGTCCTTGGTCGGGTCGGTCGGCTGGTTCGGCTCGACATAGGCATCGCGCTTGCCATTGCCATTGGTGTCGACGATGAAGGCCGTCCAGCCCTGCGACTTCACCTCGTCGCCGGTCTCTTCGAACATCTTGCGGTTCACCCAGCCGATCACACCCGGTCCGCCGATGCCGCCCGACAGCCACAGCGTGTTGTTGGCGTCATGCGCGAAGTTCAGATGATGCGTCGAGAAGCAGGTGTTGATCAGGGTGAACTTGCCGCTTGCCGGATCGTACATGGAGACCTGCCGGCCGGAATTATCCAGCGGGAACGCCTTGGCCGATGGAAGACTGGATCCGGCTTTGCAGAAATCGGGATTGCGCTGCGGGCGGATTCGCGCGGTGAACCAGACATGGCCTTTCTCGTCCATCATCGGATTGTGCATGATGGTCTGGCTGTCCCAGATCGGCTTGTCGCCCCAAACGGCCGACGGCGCGAAGAGATCGTTCTTCGTGTTCGGCGTCTTGGGATCGCGCACCGGATGCTTCACTTCGCTGGCGGTCGCAGTTTTTGGATCCAGGATCGGGACGAAATCGGTGCTGTTCTCCGGCGAACCGTAAATCTTGCCATTCGCATTGATGCGCGGATTGCGCGGATCGGTGGAGACCGCGTCATGCAGATAGGCGGTGGTGTGGCCCCATTCCCATTCGCTGATGACGACATTGCGCGCGATGCCCGTGGGGCGGTCCGGCTTGGCAAAGGGGAGCTCGCCCTTGGCAATCCCGGTCGTCCAATTGGCGAACAGAGTGAGGGCACGCGCAGGCTCGAGGCTTCCGATATCGCGCGCCATCTGCGCCTGGGCGCCGCCCGACTGGATGCGCCGCGTCCATGCGTCGGCGGTGTCCTTGAACTCATCGCTGAACATTTTCGGGACGCGCCGCGTGCCGGGACTGCCGAGCGAGTGACACCCGACGCAGCCGCCGGTCTTCAGCGTGTTCAACCAAGCGCCCTGGCTTTCCACGCGCCCGACGGGAAATTCGGTCTTCGCCGGCACGTGCAGCATCGAGAACCAGTAGATCGGCGGATAATATTCCGCGGCCGCAGCAGCACTGGCTGCCGGCACAGCGGTGAGGTTGAGAAGCTTGCCGGGCGCCGCCTGTACCTTGGGCGAGTCCGCCAGGCCGTAGCCGCGTACCCAGACATTGTAATTGGCCTTCGGAAGATCGGGGATGACATAGCGTCCACGATCATCCGTGACGACGATCTTGGCGAATTTGGTCGGCAGATCGGTTGTTTCTGCGATCACCCAGACTCCCGCTTCGGGGCCTGTGGCACCTGTCACGACGCCGCCGAGATCTGCCGCGCCGATGGTGACCGCCGCGGCATTGTTGGGTTGTGCCTTTGCTCCCGACGGAGCGAATGCCGCGGCCGCAACAAGCCATGCCGCCGCCGTACCCATAGCCAAGCTTTTCATCAGTTTCGATGACATTGCCGAACCGCCCGTCTCCAGGTTTCAAACCCGCAGTTTATGCCGATGTCGCGGGAGCGCAACACTCTGCTATGATCGCAAAACCCTGAAGAGCGAGCGGCCGCAACCATGAAAATCGTGCATATCGACGACGTTCCCCTGATGCGCGGCCTCGAACATCGCGGAGGCACATTTCACGCCCGAACCATGGTCGAAGGGCAGCCGGGGCATGCGGACAATTTCAAATTCTCGTTAAGCCGGCTCGGCACCGATTATTCCGGGCCGCGCCATCGGCACAATTTCGACCAGTTCCGGTTTCAGATCGAAGGCGAGTCCGAATATGGCGACGGCGCGTTGAAGCCCGGCGTGCTCGGCTATTATCCCGAAGGCGTGCCCTATGGACCGCAAATCAACAGAACCGAGATCTTTGGCGCCGTGCTCCAGTTCGGCGGCGCGAGCGGCAGCGGCTATCTCCTCCCGCGCGAAGTCAAAGCGGGCATGGAGGAATTGAGATCCCAGGGCGAATTCAGGGACGGCGTTTTCCACCGCCATGAGGGCGTTCCCGGAAAGCGCAGCATGGATGCCTATCAGGCGATCTGGGAACATGTTCACCGCAGGGCGATGGCCTACCCCAAGGCCCGCTACGATGCACCGATCTTCATGGACTCCGCGAATTATCAATGGCTGCCGGTGAAAGGCGAAGCTGGCGTTAGCGAGAAACTCTTCGGCGTCTGGACGGAGCGCCGCACCGAGGCGGGTCTGATCAAGCTTGAAGCGGGCACAACCCACCGGGTGCGCGGACGCGGAGTCTATCTTCTGCTATCGGGCGCCGGCGAGTGCGAGGGCAAGATGCTCAAGCAGCACAGCACGCTGTTTCTGGAGTATGGCGAGAGCGCCGCGCTGCACGCGAACGAGATGGCTGAGTTCTTGCACTATGGGTTGCCCGATTTTTCGGAAAATAGCGCAAGCCTGTCCCGGTCGATTAACGAGATGCAGGCGGCGGAATAGGCGCGGGGGCCCAGCGATGACCGCGCAACCCTCACGCCGAAACCTCCTCACCGGAATTGCCGGCGGCGCGCTTTCCTTGGCGCTCGCTCCCGCGCCATCGCGCGCCGCGTCCGACGACTCGTTCTATCGCGGCAAGACGCTCAATGTGATCGTGGGTTTTGCGCCAGGCGGCGGCGTCGATACGGCCGCGCGCGTGGTTGCCCGGCATCTGGTGCGGTTCATTCCCGGTCAGCCGCGAACGATTCCGCAGAACATGGAAGGCGCGGCCGGCATCATCTCCGCCAATTATCTTTACCAACGCTCGCCGTCCGATGGCCTGACCATAGGCATTCCGGGCCGTTCCTGGTTCGTCGAGGGCGCGATAAAGGTTCCAGGCGTGCGATTCGATCCGGCGAAATTCTCCTATGTCGGCAGCCCGGGCGCGGCGAATTCGGTGGTCTATGTCCGCTCCAGCACCGGTGTGAAAAGCTTCGAGGACCTGAAAGCATCGAAGCGGATTCTCAGCTTCGGGGCGCTGGGGAGTCTCACCCCCACCGCCATGGTGCCCTATATGCTGGCGGCTAACGGCATGCCGATCCGGGTCGTGGTGGGATACGTTTCGAGCGCCCGCATCATCGTGGCGCTCGAGCAGGGCGAGGTGGACGGCTACTTCACCGTCGAGGCGTCATTCGGCCTGCGCCAGGAGCTGGTCGAAAAGAAGATCATCATCCCGATTCTGCAGAACA
>DASQIQ010000017.1:0-2785 GCA_035631495.1 Micropepsaceae bacterium | reverse complement strand
GCGATTTCGCCGGTGGTCTCGACATTGTCGAAGATCTTGCCGGCGCCGTCCGCGACCGGAAATTCCAGTGTGTTGGGAGAAATCGGAATTGTCGCGACGACTTTGCCCTGAACCGGGTCGATCAGAGTGGAATCGCCGCCGTCCTTGTTCAGGACCAGAACCATTTTCGAGACCGGATCATAGGCCGCCGAGTTGGGATTCTTGCCTTGCGGAAACGTAGCCAGCACCTTATCCGCCGCGCTATCGACAACGCGGACCGTGCCCGTGCGCTGAGTCACAACGAGCAGGTTCGTACCGGGCACGGGAAGGGCGATGTGATCGCCCACCGCGCTGGTGAGTTGCGAGGGCTTGCCGGTCTTGACATCGATCACGGTCGTGTATGCGCCGCGCGGCATGTAAACGCGGCCCGTCGCGGCATCGAATGTCGCGTAATCGAACACCCCATCCGGCACTTTTATGCGGTCGATGATCTTGTACTCGGCGGCAAAGGCGGCGGGCGACAGAATGACGGCGGCTGCCAGCGTCGTCACGATGCGAGACGCAATTCGCATTTTCATTGTCCCCTCCCCAGCTGCATGGTTTGCAACGATGTCAGACGCTTACGCGCGCAAAATTCATGCTATGTCGGACCCAGTGGTTTGTCATTCGGATTCGGCGGCCTGTGCGCCCGTCCATATTTTGGTGTGTTCATGACGGTTCAGCGAATCGCACCCCAAAACGAAGCGGAGGCCGGAGATGCCGTGCGCGACGCCGGAGAAAAGGGCGCGTCGTTGGAGATCGTATCGGGAGGCACAAAGCGCGATTTCGGACGGCCGACGAGAGCGGACGCGATCCTGGATGTGGCTGCGATTTCCGGCATCCTGAAATATGAGCCGGAAGAGCTGGTCTTGACGATGCGCGCAGGTACCCCGGTGGCGGAGATCGAAGCGGCGCTTGCCGCGAAGAAACAGATGCTCGGCTTTTCGCCGGCCGATTGGGGGCCGCTGTTCGGGGCGCCCGAGGGGCGCGCGACCCTTGCCGGCATCGTCGCGACCAATGCCTGCGGCTCGCGCAAAGTGAAAGCCGGCGCGGTACGGGATCACGTCATCGGCTGCCGCTTTGTCAATGGCAATGGCGAGGCGATAAAGGCGGGCGGGCGCGTGATCAAGAACGTCACCGGCTTCGATCTGCCCAAACTGATGTGCGGCGCGTTCGGCACTCTCGGCGTGCTGACCGAGCTAACCATGCGCGTCAGCCCGGCGCCGGAACGTGTGGCGGGGCTCGTCATTCTGAACTGCGCCGCCGAAACCGGTCTTGGCGTGCTGCGCCGTGCGGCTCGCCTGGCGGTGGATGCAACTGGGCTTGCCTATCTTCCGTACCATGCCATGACGCGTTCGGAGGTATTGGATGCGGATGGTTCAGGAATCGCCCTGATCCGCGTCGATGGCACCGCGCCCGCGGTTTCGGAAAAGCTTGCGCTGCTGCGCAGCGAATTTAAGGATCACGATCTCGCTTTGCTGGAAGCGGACAGGACGGACGCCCTCTTCCGCGAGATTGGCAATGGAAGTTTTTTCGCGAAGGCGGACGGCGACATCTGGCGGCTTTGCGTGCCTGCTTCCCAGGCCTATACGGCGTCGCAAGATGCGGGCGCGCACCTCTGGTATGCGGACTGGGCGGGCGGATTGCTGTGGCTGGAGGCGCCCGCCAATGACGAGACCGCGCTGCGTCTTCGCGGGATCACCAAGCGGGTTGGTGGGCACGCGACTCTGATGCGCGCAGCAGATGCGGTAAGAGCCCGACTTGCCGTGTTCGAACCCGAAACCCCGGCACGGGCCACGCTGACGCGTGCGGTTAAAGCGGCGTTCGATGGGAAACATGTATTGAATCCCGGCCGCATGTTCGAGGGCATCTGATGCGCACGGCATTTCGCGCCGAACAGCTGATCGATCCGCATATGAAGGACGCGGAAAAGGCGCTGCGCACTTGCGTGCATTGCGGCTTCTGCACCGCGACCTGCCCAACCTATCTGATCCTGGGGGACGAGCGGGACAGCCCGCGCGGACGCATCGTGCTGATGCAGCATATGCTTCAGAGCGATGCGCCGCCCACGGCGGAGACGGTCAAGCATCTCGATCGCTGCCTTTCATGCCTAGGCTGCAAGACCGCCTGCCCGTCGGGCGTGGATTATTCCGCGCTGATCGACACGTCGCGCAGCTTTATCGAGACGCATTATACGCGGCCGGTGACCGACCGGCTCTTCCGTTCGTTCCTTCTTTTTGTGCTGACGCGGCCAAGATTGTTTGCTGTGGCTACGGATGTCTCGCGTTTGTTCGCGCCGATCCTGTCCCGCCTGCCCGGCAAGCTCGGCGCCATGAGCCGCAAGACGCCGAAGGTGAAACGCACACGCGTCGATTGGTCCATGCCGGAGGTTTCAACATCTGCGCCGCGCGTGGTGCTGCTTCCTGGATGTGTGCAGCGGGCGCTGGCGCCGGGAATCGATGCGGCAGCGATGCGCGTGCTCGCGCGCGAAGGCACCCGCGTCCTGCGGTTGGAGCGCTCGGGATGCTGCGGGGCGCTGGCCTATCATCTCGGCAAAGCCGAGCGCGGAAAGCAATACGCGAAGGAGATCATCCGCGCCTATGAAGAAGAAGCCGCGAAAGGACGCGTCGACGCGGTGCTGATCACCGCGAGCGGCTGTGCGGCGTTCCTCAAGGATTATCCGCGCGTGTTTGCCGACGAGCCCGAATGGAAGGCAAGGGCAGAATCTTTCGCGGCGAAGGTGAGAGATTTCACCGAGCTGGCGAAG
>DASQIQ010000016.1:0-2885 GCA_035631495.1 Micropepsaceae bacterium | reverse complement strand
TCATTATCAGCCTCAGCGGCGTCGATCTCGCTTTTCCGGTGACGTTTCAATCGGTGGTCGGTCAAGTCCTGCCCCTGAAGACCGGCGTCACCAGCGCGGCTGTGGACCCGGCGGTTGCTGCAACCATTCGCGACAAGAATGCGCTCACGCCAGACGAAGCGGCCCGCGTGGCGCTTTCCTCCATCCCCAATTCGCGACTTCTGCAGGTTCAGCTCCCGCCGCGCCCGGACGGGGTTTACATGGTCACGCTGATTCCAAGGCCGTTCGATGATGGCGCGCCGCAGATCTCGACCTTTATCGGCCCGGGGCCGGAAATCCTCGACCTCGTCGATCCCCGCACCTATTCCATCGGCAAGCGGTTCCTGGTCTGGCTGAGGGTCATGCATTACGGGCAGGGCCTGGGCGAGGTGTGGCGCATCCTGGCGTTCTTCTCAGGCTTCCTGCCGCTCCTGTTCGCTATCACCGGCTTTCAGATGTGGTGGCTGAAACGCGGCCAGCGTAGCGCCCTCCCCGACGGCGCCCTGGCGCAACCCGCCGAATAGCCGGCGCGATTGTTTCAAAACGCTGATTCTGTGAATGAATTGCAATCTACTTCTGTAATGTTTCGTGATTTTTTCCTTGCCATGATCAGGAATGATCGGGCAAGACGATAGGCAACACGCCCAATTCCCGGCCTCGGGGCCAGGTTTGAGAGGCAGATTAGCAAGGGAAAGTGATCCGGACTGTCTTCCTTGGTGGGAGTGAGCCCGGAAAATTGGTGCCTCAGACCGAGGATGGGACACCGGCAAAGTTAACGGTCTGGTAGCGGTAACAGCTTTAACTATGTTGCTGACTAAGCTGCCGTGGCAGGGGGTTTTCCTGCGAGACTGACGCAATCACTGCAAAGGGCGGCCGGGGGGCAACTCCGATCCCGCGCGAAAGACAGGATCGGAAATTTGCTAGGCAGTCTGCAAACAAGGCTAACCGAAATTCACCGTGAGATTGCCCGAATGGGCACGGCAGCGGGCCGCGCGTTGAGTTCGCCGGACGGCCGCTGGACACTCGTTTCCACGACCATGACGGCTTCCGTCGCCTTTGCCATCGCCTGGCTGTCGCTGGCGGCCACCCCAGCCTCCACCTCGCGGGTTTATGAACCCCGGCGCGAACAGGCGGCCCTCCCCTACGATCTTCTCTTGCGGCTGACCGGCCTTCATTCGCTGCCTTCGATCGCGGCCGAGGATCCCACGCAGCTCTATCGCTCCGCGGGGCTTTTTTCGCCGGGGCTCAGCGGCCCGCTCGATCGCATCCTCGCGGCCGAACGCGCTGCATCCAAACCGCAACCCGAAACCCGCACGCTGAAAGTGGGCGATGGCGACACCATCGTGCGCATGCTCCAGCATGCCGGCGTATCGGTGGAGGACGCGGCGGCGGTCATCGACGCGATCAAGCCGCTCTATAGTCCAAAGAACATCCGCACCGGGCAAACCTTCCAGGCGACATTCGGAGCCCCCGAGACACCGTCCGTTGCGGACAATGCCGGCGGCACGCAATCGGCCCAGACATCGCAAGATGATGATGCGGATTCACCGGAACGGCGCCTGCTGTCGCTGTCATTTGCTCCCAACATCGATCACCAGATCACCGTGCATCTGACCGTGCCGGACGGCTATCTCGCCGAAGACGTCGAACGCAAGCTGCAGACGCATTATCAGCATGTCGGCGCCACGATCGATTCGAGCCTCTATCTGGCGGCGATGCAGGCCGGCATTCCCGCCAGCGTCGTTGTCGAAGTCATTCGCATGTTTTCCTACGAGGTCGATTTTCAGCGCGACGTCCATCCCGGCGACGAGTTTGAGGTCTTCTTCAACCGCTACTTCACCGCCGAGGGCCAGCCGGTGAAGGTGGGCGATATCCTGGCTGCGTCGATGACGCTTTCGGGCAAGAAACATCTGCTCTACCGTTTCGAGCAAGGCGGCGTGGCGGAATATTTCGACGTCAACGGCCAGAGCGCCAAGGCGATGCTGATGAAGACGCCGGTGGATGGCGCGCGCATCTCATCTGGCTTCGGACAGCGCCTTCATCCCATTCTCGGCTATACCCGTATGCATAAGGGGATCGATTTCGCCGTTCCGACGGGCACGCCCGTGATGGCGGCAGGCGATGGCACCATTGTGTTCGCGGGCTCGGGCGGCGAGTACGGGAATCTCGTCGTCATCAAACACGGCAATAGCTACGCCACCGCTTACGGTCATTTGTCGCGCTTTGCCGCCGGCATGCGGACCGGCGCGCGCGTCCGCCAGGGTGATGTCGTCGCCTATAGCGGCATGACCGGTTTGGCCACGGGCCCGCACCTGCACTAAGAAATCCGGCTGAACGACAAGCAGATGAATCCGCTGACCGTCAAGTTCGCTTCGGGGCGCAAGCTGGAAGGCGAGGATCTGAAAGCCTTCGTCGCCGAGCGCGCTCACCTCGAAACGCTCGAGGCGTCTTTGCCGGTCGAGCATCGACTGGCCCAAGCCGCCGCCTTACGCGAAACGCGGGACTAGTCCGGTTACCCTAGCTCCTCACCATGGCTTAGCCCCTTCGGTGAGTCATTGATGACGGGTCGCATCGACAATCATTAAATTACGCAATAGATCCCGGCGGGCTGCTAAGGCTGCAGAGGGAGGCAGAGTCAGGCGCAGCGGCTGTAATTCGGGCGCGGCTTAAGATAACTTCACCTTCGCATTAAAGTGGATCCATGCACATGAACATGCATCCGCGGCTTTGGGGCACGGCGGCAATTTCTTTGGCGATTGCGGCCATATCGGGTTCAGCGCCTGCTCAAACTCAGAACATTCCCGCGCGCATCCGCGTCCAAACGGACAAGATCGAAGTTCAGGCGAATGGCAATGCCATCGAGACAA
>DASQIQ010000015.1:0-3457 GCA_035631495.1 Micropepsaceae bacterium | reverse complement strand
AGCAAAAATCTTACTCCTGGCGCCGCCAAAAAACGAGGATGCGGGAGAGGGGCAATGCAACCCCGGATTATGGGGAAACCTTAACAGACCCCCTTCTAGAGGGCATCCGGTCCATGTATGATGTACTCTACCTATCCTGTTGAATCAGTCCAAAAAGGCATGCCCATGAAACTCCGCACGCTCTCTGCACTCGCATTGTCCGTTGTCGCCGGTCTTTCGAGCAGCGCTTACGCCCAAACGCGCACGACGCCCGCCGGCAAGCTGTTCTTTGAAGGCGACATCGTCCGCCACGCCCTCATGGGGCAACAGGGACCGTTCTGTGTGCTGAACAATCGGTACACGCGCGGCGAAGCGGTGGCGTTCCGGCAGCGCGTTCTGAAGCCGGACGGCACGGTGGCCGACAACACGTACCTCAAGAGCGTCGAAATCGAATTGGGCAATGGCAACAAGGTGCCGCTGCATTACGGCGGTCACGGCATGCCGCCGACCGATTTCTTCTGGTCGTCGTTCTGGACCATCCCGAACGACTTCCCGACGGGATCCTTGGGATACAAAGTCAACGCCACCATGAATGACGGCACGGTGGTGACTTGGGTGCCCTTCACCCGCGACACGACGCAGTTGATGGTGGTGGCGGGTACGCCGACTTTGGCCGCCCCGAAGTAATTCATCGTTCGAAATTTTTGCGGAGGGTCTCATGACGATCCACAGCGGGCGGCTGAACGCTTTGGCTTGGGGGCTCGCTCTGTTGGCGTTTGCATGGGGCGGTCCCGCGGCGGCAGTCCCCGCGTCGGCGTTCGGACCGGAAGTGAAAGTCGGCGAGGGCAAGGGCGGCTATGTCGGGGCGCTCGATGTCTTGCCGGATCACGGCAAGGCCGGAACGCCGTTCGCGATCAAAGGCGAAAAATTCCCGCCCAACCAGGAATTCCAGCTGATCTGGCGCACCGTCAACGGCCGCTGGAAGGTCACGGAAACCGAATATAAGGGCCGCGAATTCATTCCCGCCGATTACCTGATGGGCAAGGTGAAGAGCGATGCCCAAGGACGCTTCACCGCCAGCTTCACGACGCCGGATGATTTCGGTTTCGAGCACGATATCGTGGCGCAGCAGGGCACGCGTTTGCTGACCCAGGTCGCCTACAATGTCGACATGACGGTCGACATTTCGCCCAAGAGCGGGCCCGTCGGAACGCCGATCACATTCACCGTCAAGGGCATCGGCTGGCGTTCGCTCTACAATTCCTGGGAGCTGCTCTACGACAACAATTTCACCGGCTGGATGTCGGCGGTGACCACGCATGGCGAGGCGAGTTTTACGATTCCCGCTACCGGCAATGTCGGCGATCACATCCTGCAAGTGACGCATGGCGCGTTGACCTTCCCCTATCAAAACCCGGAGCAGAACCCGGCACAGGGGCGTCCGCGCTTTTCATTCATGTTCAAGGTCACTGCCGGAAACGCGGTTCTCCCCGCCGCACCCGAGCTGCAGGCGCAAAAGAATGTGCGCCGCCTTCCGGCGCCGGGCGAACTGGTATCCGCTCCGCATTTCTCGGGCGTGGGCGAACCGGTGAAGGTGAGCGGAAACGGTTTCGAGCCCGGGAAAACCTACAAGCTGAATTGGACTCGCGTGATCGGCAACCGCATGACCGGGCAGGGCTGGGAAGATATCTCCCTTCCTGTCGCCGAAGCGAAGGCCGATGCGTCAGGCCGCGTCGAGTTCGGTTTCAAGACGCCGGATGATCTGGGCGGCACGCATGGCCTATGGGTCGAAAAGGGCAAGGGCAAGAGCATCGGCACGCATTTCATCAAGGCGACCGCGCTGCCCCTCGATGTGACGAAAGGTCCGGTCGGTACCAAGTTTACGATCCATCTCAAGGGCGTTGGCTGGACCGAGACCGCCAACATCATGCATGAGGTCTACGACAACAGCTACAACGGCTATGTCTGCGCCTTCAACAGTCAGGGCGACGTGGAGATTAACATGCAGGCAAGCGGCGCGCCCGGCTGGCACTTCATCGATCTCTATCCCGGCATCTACAAGGGCACCGAGACGGACCCGAACAATTTCCGCATTCCGCAACTCACCTATGCGCAGGATCATCCGGGTGAGGATTTGCCGGCCTTCCACTTCGCCTTCGAGGTGACGGCCGCCGGACAAAAACAGGCATCGGCCTCGCCGTAGAAAATGCGGCAACTCAAGACTCTAGAGCGGTTTCCGATTCAACTTGATCGAATGCCGCTCTAGACGAGAAGAAATCTCATCAAGGTTCCGCGGCCGCGGGCGACGTATCGCTTGGCGCGCTGGCGCTTGGTGCACTGGCGCTTGGTGCACTGGCGCTTGGCGCGCTGGCGCTTGGCGCGCTGGCGCTTGTTGCACTGGCGCTTGGCGCGCTGGCGCTTGGTGCCTTATCGCTTGGCGTCTTATTGCTCGGTGTTTTATCGCTTGGTGCCTTGTCGTTTGGCGCCTTGTCGCTTCGCGTTTTATCGCTTGGAGTCTTATTGGCCGGCGCCACCTTGCTCTCCGCGGAGGGTGAGGCGGTAGTGCCGACGGCCGGTTCGTCCAGGAATGAACTGAAAATCCAACCTTCTTGCGGCTCGGTCTTGCCGGGCGAGGCGGCCATTCGGATGCGGGTCCAGCTGCCACGTTTCTCGAATGTGGCGACTTTCTGCCCCTTCTGCAGCGCTGAAACGATCTCTGCTGTTGACGAAGGCCCAGAGCGAACATTCCCGGTGTGATTGACAACGACGGTGAATTGCTCGGCCGCCGCCGCGCGCGGGGCCGCTGGCGTGGGCACGCTGGCGGGCGCAGAAGCATTGCCGACGAGCGTTCCCATGTCCGGCAGATAGCCAGGATAGGAAGACTGGAAACTGGGATAGAATACAATCACCGCCGCGGCCAGCGCCCCGACCAGAATCAGATCGCGGAAGAGGTAACTCTTGGGCCTATCCTCGTCCTGCCGCTCGCGCCGCTCGCGTACGCGCCGCTCCACGAGGGTACCCATGCGATCCGGCCTTAAGACAATCTTGGTCTCCGGCGCCTCTGGCTCGGAGGACTGCTCGAGCGCCGAACGCGCCTCGGCCAACGCGGCCTCGCGGTCCAAAAGCCTGACCTGCATCATTGCCAATTCCTCGCGCAGGCGGCGATGCTCGATCGCATTGCCAGATTCACGAGTCTGTTCGGTCCTGATCAGCAGCTGCTTCAATGCCGTCTCGGCGGCTTCGAACCGTTTCGTGGCTTCGGCGATTGTGTGGGCGGATGACTCCTGCCATCGCGCTTCGGCCGCTGCGAGACGCGCGGCCTCCTCGGCCCTCCAGACTTTCTCCGCCTTTGAAAGCGCCTCTTCGGACTCTTGCTCCCAGCGTTGGTGCTCCTGCGCGAGACCCAAACCCGTCTGAGCCAGCGCGCTCTCCCGCTCCGCGAGAGCTGCTTGCGTTGCCGCCAATTCCTCGCGCAAGC
>DASQIQ010000014.1:0-1794 GCA_035631495.1 Micropepsaceae bacterium | reverse complement strand
GAATCTTTATAATGAGCGTCCAATCTGGAGATGATCCCATGTCTGCCCATGATTTTGAATTCACCTCGATAGACGGCAAGGCGTTGAAGCTCTCGCAATTGGCAGGCAAACCCGTTCTGGTCGTCAACACGGCCTCGGAATGCGGGTTGACGCCGCAATATCGCGGGCTCGAGGCTTTGTGGGAGAAATACCGGAAGCGCGGTCTGGTGGTGTTGGGCGTTCCGTCAAACGATTTCGGCGGTCAGGAGCCGGGCACCGAGGCCGAGATCAAGAATTTCTGCACCACAAAATACAAAGTCACGTTTCCCATGACGGCGAAAAACGCGGTCATCGGGGAACATGCGCATCCGCTCTATAAATGGGTGATCGCGCAAGCCGGAGAAGCCGCGGCGCCGCGCTGGAACTTCCACAAATATCTGATCGATGCCAAAGGCGAGCTCGCGGGAACCTTCGGATCGAAAGTCGCGCCCGACGATGCGGCATTGACGACCGCCATCGAAGCGCAACTCGGAAAATAGTTTCGCCTCGCTATTTCAGCCGCATCAATTCGGCGGTGGCGCCCATGCGTTCGAACGAGGCGAAGGGACATTTCTCCGCCGCGCGCTGAAAACCCGGCTTCGCGGCGGCTGCGTTGTTGTGGGCGAGATCATATTCGGCGACATAGAAATCCGCATCGCAGACGCGCTCCACGAGTTTCTGCGGATCGCCAAGTTTCGCCGCGGCCGCGACCTCTTCGGGCTTGGCCTGCCCCATCATGAACTTCACCACGGCGCCCGGCCATTGCGCGAGATCGAACTGGGCCGCGTTCATCGCGAGCGAATGCACACCATCATCGGGAACATTCGCCTTCATGCGCGCCAGCGAAAGCCACAGCGCGTTGTAAGGCCAGATTTTCATCTCGGCGCTTTTCGCCAGGTCGGCGGAGGCTTTTTGCGCATCGCCCTGCACCAGCTCGAAATAGCCGCGATAGGCGTAGGAATCGGACGCGTAGTCGCTGTTCAGGGCCACCGAGCGGTTGAGATCGTCGGTCGCGCCGTCATAGTCGCCGGTCGTCGCCTTGGCGATGCCGCGATAGGCATAGGCCTGGGCGCGTGACTTGAGATTCAAATCGTCGCTGTTGATCGCATTGGTGAAGAGACGGATCGCATCGTCATATTTGCCATCCCGCGCCGCCACCACAGCCGCGTTCGCATCTTCGACGCCTGCGGCGCGAACCATGTCCGCAGACAGAAAGAGGGCAACCAAGGCCAGAAATGCTCTAGCGAATAGGGACATGATATCCTCCGAGGCGCCATCCTAGCAGAAAGCTCAGGTTCCCGCGCGCACCAGCCAAACCCCGGCGGTGAGGTAAATTCCGCCCGGCCCCAGTTCTTGCGCGAGCCGCGCCGTGACCGCCGCCCTCACCTTTTCGCGAGTTGGCTCGTCGACATCGGCGAGTGTGCGCAGAAGCGGGCCGTTATCGATGCTCGACGAGGCGGCTTCTTCCGGCGTAAGCCCAAGATGGATGCGCGTATCGAATTTCTCAAGTTCGATGGCGTGAAAGCCCGCCTGCAGCAAGACGCTCTTCACGCGGTCCGGATTGGCGAAAGAGTAGCGCCCCGGCGCATCGGGGGAGGCCGGCGGTGCGGGCGGAAGGAACGGCCGCGCGGCGGCTTCGGGCACCGCCGACCAGGGATTCTCGAATGGGTGGCGCCAGCACACGAAGACCAGCCGGCCGTCTTTCTTCATCGCGCTATGGATATTGCGGAATGAAGCAGCCGGATCGGCGAAGAACATGACACCAAATTGCGAGAA
>DASQIQ010000013.1:0-9355 GCA_035631495.1 Micropepsaceae bacterium | reverse complement strand
GAATGAGATGAAGGAATTCCGCGAACCGAGCCTTGCCGACCGGCGAGAAATGGCCGCCAAAGCCAGGCAAGCCATCCTCGAAAAAGCCCGCGCGAAATCCGCCGCCAACGATCCGGGCTTTGCCGAACGCCAGGCCGCCCGCCGCGCAGTCGGCGAAGCGCGCGAGCAACGCGCCGCAGAACGCAAGGCGGCGAAGCTTGCGGCGGCCGAGCGCGAAGAGGCGGCGCGCAAAGCGCAAGAAATCGAGCGCGTGGCCGCCGCCAAAGCTGCAAAAGAGGCAGCGGCCGCCGCCGCGGTGGAAAGTGCGGCGCGTGCAGCAGCCGCCGAAATCGCGCGCAAGGCGGCACGCGACGCCCGCTACGCCGCGCGCAAAGCCCGAAAGAAATAGAGCGTTTCTTTGGGGATTTCGCGCCCGATACCAAGGCCGGAATGAGCCATCATCCGAATTCGGTTGGACCAAAGCCGGACGACGGCACTCCTGCCTATAAAGGCCGCATCGTCGTGGCGACGTCGTTTCCGCCGAAATTGGTGCGGGCGAATGGCGGCCGCCGGATGGAGGATTACGACAGGCTCTGCGTGCAATCCTGGATCGCACGCGGCTTTAAGATCATCTCGCTGAATGCGCCCGATGAAATAGCGGCGCTGGCTTTGCGTCATCCCGAGATCGATTTTATTCCTACCAAACGGAACGCGAGCAGCGTGTTTGGGCCCCGGGTTCCTTTCATTGCGGATCTCTTGTCCGCGCTTGCCGGACAGTCCAGCTCCGTTTTGGGCATCATAAACAGCGACATCATATTTGAACCTGCTGCCGGCTGGCAGAACTTGGAGTCGCTTGTCGCGCAAAGATCCGTCGTGACCGGCCAGCGTTGCGACACGCGATCGCTCGTAAACGGCGTCCTTCACCGTTACCGGCCGGGCTTTGATTATTTTTTCTTCGACCGGGAGGCCGCCGAACAATTGGCCGAGGACATGCATCCCTTCAGCATGGGATTGCCGTGGTGGGACTATTGGCTTCCAGTCATCTTGGCGCTGCGCGGCTATGAGATTCATTGCGTCGCGCGCCCGGCCATTGTCCATCTTGCCCATGAGTCCCAAACGGAAGCACGCTCCACAACCTGGCGCCGTTTGGCTGTCGAATTCGCCCGCACGGTCATCGCGGAACAGGAAGCGTCCAAGGTCACGCCGGCGAATTGGGACGAGCTGCTATCGCTATGCCGCGATTTGGCCAAGACATCCGATTCCAGTTTTGATTCAGGGGAATTCGACGAAAGCATCATCCATCTGTCGGAGCTTTCCGTGTCTGTGATCACGAGCCGCGTCGTGGAATTGGCCAACCGCGCGGTCGCCGCGCCCCCGAACACCGCACAGGCCGCCCTAGAGTCCGACAAGACTTTCGCATTTTCGGCATTTTTCGACGACATTCCCATACGACTTGCCGGCGGCGATGCCCTTCATAAAGCTTTGTGGCACGAGAACCGCCAGGAGCTGCTTCACGCGCAACATTACTATGGGCTGGCATTGGAGCGGGCTCCGCTCGACCCCGGCGTTCTGTCGGCGTGCGGGAACTTTTGTGAGAGCAGAGGGGATCTGGAACGCGCGGCGGCTTTGTTTCGCCGGAGCGTTGAGTTGTTGCCGGACTCCGGAATCCTGCTTAACAGCCTTGGCACGGCACTCGGAGAGCTTGGCCGGTTGGACGAAGCCCTCGCCTGCTTTGAAAAAGCCATGAACGTCGACCCGCTCTATGCTCCAAGCTATTATAATCTGGTGATCGGGCTTTATCCGCGTGGCCGACATCGTGAAATCATCAGCCGCCTCGAAAACCTGATGCAGGACTCGAATATCGAGGATGGCCAAGACTGGCTCGACCGAATTTACGAAGCGCTGGCGCAATTGGAAAATCCACGGGTGCGCGACGCCGGAGATCGCGCGCCGCGATAGAACACTTCGGAGCTCGGCATGATCCCGACTCGCGCCCTCCGCTCGGACTCGGGATCCTGATCTGCACCCGGCCTCAGCTGCGCCCGCTTACCGGATGGGCCATCGCGCCGGGATTCTCGTTAATTGGCCGGTTTTTCACGCAAAGTCCCGCGCTGCGGCCCTTGAGTTGCACCCCGCTTCTCCCTTAACCTCGCGCCCACCTGCGGGGTGGCCCGCTGAGGAGGACACACATGTCGAATATTCGCCGCATCCTGATGACTTCATGCTTCGCACTCGCGCTCATGCCGTTCGCGGCGAGCGCCGAGACCGCGCTCGTCTATGTCACGAACAGCGCCGGCGACAGCGTCGACGTCATCAATCCTCTGACCAACAAAGTGGTGCAAAGCATCTCCATCGTGGGCTCCCATGGGGTCAATTTCTCGCCCGACGGATCGCGGGTCTATATCAGCAACGAGGCCACCAGCACGCTCGACGTCTTCGAGCAGAAGACCGGCAAGCTGATCAAGAAGATCACGCTCTCCAACCACCCGAACAATATCGCGGTGGTGGGGAAGGACGGCAGAATCGTGGTCGCCATCGCCCGCGGCCAAGGCGCACTGGACGTCATCGACCCGGTGAAGCTGGAAGTCGAAAAGACCATCCCGACGCATGGCCGTCTGCACAATTGCTATACGAGCAAGGACAGCGCCTATGCGATGTGCGGCTCGGTGCAGACCGGCGTCTTCACCGCCTTCGACATGAAGACCGAGACCGTCGCCTGGGAGCACAAATTCGATCACGGCGTGCGGCCGATGACCATCGAAAACAATCCGGACGGCTCGCCCAAGCGCGTCTTCGTCCAATTGGCGGCCTATGACGGCTTCGCCGTCCTCGATTTCAAGACCCATGAGGAAACGGCGCGCATCAAGCTGCCGGATCTGAAGACCGGCGTCGACATGGACCCGGGCCGCGAGGACGCACCATCGCACGGCATCGGCGTGTCGCCAGACGGCAAGCAGCTTTGGGTGACGAGCATCCCGCAAAACGCGGTGTTCGTTTACAACACATCCGATCTGAAGCTGACCGACACGATCAAACTGCCCGATCTTCAAATCCCCGGAAAGCGGCTCGGCGGCGCGGTGGCGAACTGGGTGACCTTCACCCCGGACGGCCAAATCTACATCGCCAATTCCGGCCTGCGCTCGGTGACGGCCATCAACATGGCGACCAAGAAGATCAACGCCGTGGTGCCGGTGGGTGAAGTGCCCAAGCGGATCAACACGCTCGTCATGCGCTGAACGGTACGACTCGTCGTTGTTAAAAAATCGGGCCGGCGTGGAAGCGCCGGCCCGATTGCTTTTGGGGAACTTCGGCTAGTTCACGCCGACCCACTGCATGAGAATCTTGTAGTCCGGATCATTCTTGTCGGCGAATTGCCGGCCGCCGGAATGGAAAAGATCCCCACCGGCCTCGGGGGCAAGCGGATGGATCAACAAGCGGCTCTCCGCCTTGTTCGCGGGCGTGACGAGCTTCGAAATCGACTCGAATTGCTTGCGCGATTGCTCTTCGGTCCAGAACGTCGCCCCCTTGGGAAGTTCCTCCAAATGGAGGAAATTGTTGGCCCCCGTGTGACAGGTCACGCAAGGCGAGTGGCCGGGGCGCTTTTTCATGAAAATCGGCTCGACCTTGGTCTTGAAGAACTCGTAATCGAGTCCTGGAGCAGGCGCCGCCTGCGATGCTCCAATGGCTACCGCTGCAGAACCCAATGCGACCACGGCCGCGAATACGACAGTCAGGCGAACCGACATGCAAATCCTCCCTTAAGGCCTATGTTCTGGCGCAACTTAGCAGAAGCCCCGCAACGTTGCGACGCTCATAATTGCCTAGAGCCGCAATGTTTTCACGTTTCGGCGCTGGACAACCACGCGCCGGCGGTCATGCTGGCGAAGGCTCAGCGGTATAGTCCGGGACGGCAGCATGATTCCCGCGGCTTGACCCATCCCCCCATCGCAGGGGATGTTCCGCTGCCGGCGTGCATAAGGATCCGCCATGCCAGAAACCTATCATTTGCGCGTAAACGGCGCGCCCCGCGAGGTCACCCTCGAGGGCGATACGCCGCTGCTTTATGCGCTGCGCAACGACCTTGAGCTTTCGGCCGCGAAATTCGGCTGTGGGCTCGCCCAGTGCGGCGCGTGTACGGTCATCGTCGGAGGCGTGGCCGTCCGCTCTTGCCGGACGGAAGTTCGCGCCGTGGAGAACCGGGACATCACCACGCTCGAAGGCATCGGCACGGACGCCAAACCCCATCCGCTTCAGACAGCCTTCATTGCCGAACAGGCGATGCAATGCGGCTATTGCATCAACGGGATGATCATGTCGGCCAAGGCTCTGCTCGACAAGAATCCGAAGCCGACGGACGCGCAGATTCGTGAGGCGCTGGCAGGCAATCTCTGCCGCTGCGGCAGCCACAACCGAATTGTTCGGGCGATTCTGCGTGCCTCCAAGGAGATGGCGACATGAGCTCGATGGCCCTCACCCGCCGCGAGTTCGGCGGCGCTCTTGGCGGTCTGGTGATCGCCTTCGGCATGGCGCCGCGGACTGGCCTCGGCGCGGAATCGGCCCCGCGTCTCCCCGGAATGCTTGCGGCAAATCCGAGGCTCGATGCCTGGCTGCGCATCGATCCGGTTGGCACCGTGACCATCTTCACCGGCCGTGTCGAACTGGGTCAGGGCGCAACCACGGCGCTCGCCCAGATCGCCGCGGAAGAGCTCGACATCACCATGACGCGCGTGCGCATGATTCCGGTCGACACCAATCGCTCGCCCAACGAAGGGGTCACCGCCGGCAGCAATTCCATCGAAGCGGGCGGGGCCGCCCTTCGCTCCGCCGCAGCGGAAGCGCGCGCGATTCTTATCCAGCACGCATCGCAGCGTTTGGGTGTGCCCGCCGATCAATTGAGCGCCGACGATGGCGACATCTTTGCCAAGAGCGGCCCACAAAGGACCAGCTATTGGGAGCTCGCCGCGGACATGCCGTTCGCGCGCGATGCGACGAACAGCGCGCCTGCGAAACCGGCCAAGGATCACCGCCTGGTGGGACGCCCGGCCCAACGCCTCGACATTCCCGACAAGGTCATGGGGCGCCCGATCTTCATCCAGGATATGCGCCTTCCGGGCATGGTGCATGGCCGAATCGTGCGGCCCCCGAGTTACGGCGCCGAACTTGTGCGCCTTGATGAAGCGAGCGTTCGAAAGCTGCCGGGGGTCATTGCGGTGGCGCGCGACGGGCGGTTCCTGGGTGTCGTCGCCGAACGCGAGGAGCAAGCCATCGCGGCGCGCACAGCGCTGATGAAGGCGGCCACATGGCGCGTGCCGGCGGGACTTCCCGAGGCCGCCACGGTGCACGATTATCTCAAGGCTCGGCCCGACATCGACACCAAGACCGTGAACGAGAAGACCGCGAGCGTGCAGCCTGCGGCGAAGACCCTCACCGCGACCTACCGAAAACCCTATCTTGCCCATGCTTCGATCGGTCCGTCATGCGGCGCCGCCGGCCTTATCGATGACATATTGACCGTGTGGTCGCACACCCAAGGGCCCTATCCGTTGCGCGCGGACATCGCCAAGGCGACCAGCATTGCGCCGGAGAAGGTGCGCGTGATCCACGCCCAAGGCGCGGGTTGCTACGGTCACAATGGCGCGGACGATGCCGCGCTCGATGCGGCGCTGCTGTCGCTGAGCGCCAATGGTCGCCTGGTCAAAGTCCAATGGATGCGCGACGACGAGTTCGGCTGGGAACCGTTCGGCTCGGCCATGACCATGGCGGCGAGCGCCGGCCTCTCCGCCGACGGCGCGATCGTCGATTGGCAATATGACGTGTGGAGCTGTACGCACAATATGCGGCCCGGCAACCGGCAGGGCGTGAACCTGTTGGCGTCATGGCACCTCGCCAAACCCTTCAGCAACGCAACGCCGGCCGAGCTCGGCCTGCCCGCCGGCGGCGGCGACCGCAATGCGGTGCCGACCTACGATTTTCCCAATCAGAAAATCGTCGACCATTTCATCCCGGATATGCCCTTGCGCGTTTCGGCACTGCGCACGCTGGGCGGATTCGGCAATGTGTTCGCGCTGGAATCCTTCATGGATGAGCTGGCGGAAGCTGCGGGCGCCGATCCGGTCGCGTTCCGGCTGAGACATCTGAAGGATGAGCGCGGCCGCGCGGTGCTGCAGGCGGCGGCGGAGAAAGCGGGATGGAAACCAAGCGAGAAAAGCGATGGGGTCCGCGGGCGAGGCGTTGCATTCTCGCGTTACGAAACGACCAAGACCTATGTCGCGTTGATCGCCGATGTGGTGGTCGACCGCGCGACCGGCGCGGTGCGAGTCGAGCGCGTCACCGCGGCGGCCGATGCCGGGCAGACGATCAATCCCGATGGGTTACGGAATCAAATCGAGGGCGGCATCATCCAGGGGACAAGCTGGACTCTGAAAGAACAGGTCAAGTTCGACAAGGAACGCATCCTGTCGCGCGATTGGGTGGGCTATCCCATCCTCACCTTCGCCGAAGTGCCCGCCGTGGATGTGGTGCTGATCGACCACCCGGAATTGCCCTCGCTCGGCGCAGGAGAAGCCTCACAAGGCCCGATCTCCGCCGCCATCGCCAATGCGGTCCGTCACGCAACGGGCGCGCGGCTGCGCGAGCTCCCCTTCACGCCCGAACGGGTGAAAGCGGCCATCGCGCGCGGCTGAGGCGCAGAACCCACATCTCTCCCCCGAATGGCGGATTAGCTGGACCGTGGCGGAAACTTGCGCCCGCTCCGTCCGTTACTATGGCGGACAAGGAGAGATGCCATGGCTGACGGAAACGAAAAAATCTCCAAGAAAGATCAGTCGAAGACCCAAGATTCGAAGCTCGACGACGCGCTGGACGACAGTTTTCCGGCAAGCGACCCGCCGTCAATGACCGATCCCACCAAGCATGTCGGTCGCGGCAAGGATAAATCCCCGTCGGAACAACACAAACCCACGTCACCCTGATCGCCTAGCTGACGGCCATATGGGAACATTGAGGCGTGGGCGCTCCCGTATTAGGGTGCGCCCTTCATTTGCACGCGCAAATTCTGGGTCCTTCGGAAAAGGAGAAAACTCCATGGCACTGCGACTGGGCGACACGGCTCCGGACTTTCAAGCCGAAACGACGCAAGGACCGATCCGTTTTCATCAATGGCTCGGCGACTCTTGGGGCATTCTGTTTTCGCACCCGAAGGATTTCACGCCGGTCTGCACCACCGAACTCGGCTACATGGCGCGGATCAAACCGGAATTCGACAAGCGCAACGTCAAGATCATCGGGCTCTCCGCCGATCCGGTCGATCGGCATTCCGGCTGGGCGAAGGACATCGAAGAGACGCAGGGCACCGCGGTCAATTATCCGATCATCGGCGACCCAGATCTCGCCGTCGCCAAGCTCTACGACATGCTGCCTGCAGAAGCGTCGGGCGATCCCAGCAAGCGCACGGCGGCAGACAACCAGACGGTGCGCAACGTCTATGTCATCGGCCCCGACAAGAAGCTCAAGCTCATCCTGATCTATCCGATGACGACGGGGCGCAATTTCGATGAGGTGCTGCGAGTCATCGATTCCATGCAGCTCACCGCGAAACACAAGGTCGCGACGCCGGTGAATTGGAAACAGGGCGAGGACGTGATCATCGCTGGCTCGGTCTCCGACGAGGACGCCAAGAAGACCTATCCGCAGGGGTGGAAGGCGCCCAAGCCCTACTTACGCATCGTGCCGCAGCCGCGCTAAGCGCCGCTATCGCACGGCCACGTCGGAGAACCGGTCGACGCGCCTCAAGGGCGGGAACAATCCCATCCAGAGCGCGACCACGGTGAGCGTGCCGAATCCGCCGATCACGACAGCGGGCACGGTTCCGAACAGACCCGCCGTCATGCCGGCGCGGAATTCGCCGAGCTCGTTCGAGGCCCCGACGAAGAGCGAGTTCAACGAGCCGACGCGTCCACGCATATGATCGGGCGTCGCCAGTTGGACGAGGGCCGAGCGCACATAGACGCTCACCATGTCCGCGGCCCCCGTCACGACCAATGCGGCCATCGAAAGATAGAATTCGCGCGAAAGTCCGAACACGATCGTCGCCGCGCCGAATATGGCGACGCAGGCGAACATGGAAATGCCGGTGTGGCGGTGCAATTGCCAGCGCGCCAGAACAATGGCCACCATGGCCGCCCCCATGGCCGGGGCCATGCGCAGGAAACCAAGCCCCGCGGGACCCGTGTGGAGCACGTCCCGGGCGAAAATCGGCAGCAGGGCCGTCGTGCCGCCCAGCAGCATGGCGAACAAATCGAGCGAGATCGCGCCAAAAAGGATTGGCCGCTGACGCATGTAGACGATCCCGTCCACGATGCGCTCCAATGTGCTGCTGCTGCTCTCGACGCTCTTTTGGGCGCGGATCCGCAGATTCCACATCGCAATAAGTGTGAAAATATAGAGACCGACGCAGAGGCTATAATTCACCGCCGGCCCCAAATCGTAAAGAAAGCCGCCCAAAGCCGGTCCCGCGATCACCGCCGTTCGATAGGCCGATGCGTTCCATGCGATAGCCTGGGGAAGCTTGTCGAGCGTGACCAGGAACGGCAGGAAGGATTGCATGGCGGGCTGGGATAGGCCGAGTGCGATGCCCAGCAATGTTATCACGCTGTAGAACGCCCACATCGCCTTGACGCCGGTCAAGGTCAGCGCCAGCAGCATGCCGGAGGCGAGAACCTGCACCAAATAGCTGGCCATCAGCATAAAACGACGGTCCACGCGGTCGGCCAGATCGCCGGCCGGCAACACCAGCAGAAGCATCGGCAGGAATATGCTGAGGCCGACATAGCCCAGCGCCACCGGATCGCGCGTGATATCGTAAACCTGCCAGCCGACGGCAACGGACTGGATTTGCGTGCCAAATGTGGTCCCGAACCGCACACTCAGGTAAAGCCGGAGATCGCGGCGCCGAGGCTGGAATTCCTCGATGTTTCCTTGGGAGGGCTTCGGGATCACGGGCAAGAATTCTTAACCAAGAGGGGATACATCGAAGCTCGCTGATTGTCTTTTTTTGGCACAACTTAGCGTGAACAAAAATCATGCCCTGAGTCGCCCTGCTTGCGTGCGGCCATCGGCAGGGAAAGCCTGATTTCCGATGAGAATTTCACCCCACCGACAAAGTTTTGGGACAGATGCCCATTATGTCGAGGGGTACAGCTAATTGTAACAAAAGCCCTGCCCGGGGACGCTCTTAGTTTGTCTGCATTTACCCCGATGGCGGAAAGAGAATGATGGGATACGACGAACCGACTTCCAAGCGCCAGACTGCAGTGTACGGAACCGCGCCTAAGCGGCAAACGCCAAAGCGTTGGACGATCCGTGTGCTGCTTGCCAT
>DASQIQ010000012.1:0-5075 GCA_035631495.1 Micropepsaceae bacterium | reverse complement strand
ACGACCTTGCCTATCATCAGTGCGCGCGTCTGTGGCGACAGCGCGCGCTTGATCTCGCTCGCGATATGAGGCGCAGAGATGATGACGAGACCATCAAAGGCACGTTCAGCCGCTGCTTCCCCGAGAATTTGGGCGATATGGCCCGTGAAGTAGGCGGATGCGCCATGCATGAGGCTGCTTTTCCCGCCCTGGAGATACCATGCCTCATCGATCCTCTGCCGGGGTGCTTCGCCCATCGTACTGGATAGCGCTTCCTGAGGAGCCGTTATCGCGACGGTGCTGCCGTCGTCGGTCGAGCAGATTCGCGCGGACACGCCGTCGGTAATGAGAATCCAAATCCGCGTATTGGGCATGACATCTCTCCGAGGCTAACGATTATTCTTAGCACCCCGGGAAGAAACCATTTTGATCTCCGTCAATCGATTGAATAGAGTGCCCGTATTCGCTGAAATACCCATATTTTTGAAGGATTTGTAGGACCGATGCCAATCGCCTCAGCGAAAACGGATACCTTGTTCCGGGCTTTGATCGAGACCGCGGTCGACGGGATCATCGTCATAGACGGGAAGGCAAACATTCAAATCTACAATACCGCGTGCGAACGCCTTTTCGGGTACCGTTCCGACGAGGTGGTGGGCCGCAATGTGAAAATGCTGATGCCGGCGCCTTATCAGGCCGAACATGACGGCTATATCGAGCATTACCAGCGAACCGGAATGAAACGGATTATCGGCATCGGGCGGGATGTGTTCGGCCTGCGGAAAGATGGGACGACATTTCCGATGTACCTTTCCGTGGGAGAGGGATCCATCGAAGGCCACCCGATCTATGTTGGAATCATCCATGATCTGACCGAACGGGAAGGGGCTGCCCGCAGGACCCAAGAGCTTCAGAATGAACTCCTTCATGTTTCGCGGCTTTCGGCGATGGGCCAGATGACCGCGGCGCTTGCGCACGAGTTGAATCAACCTTTGACCGCCATCGCGAATTACATCACGGCGGCGCGGCGTTACATGGCTGGAGGCGGCGCGACGCAAATGACGCGCGCCATGGATTTTATCGATAAGGCCGCAAACCAAACCGCCCGCGCCGGTCAGATCATTCGCCAATTGCGTGAATTTGTTGAAAAGCGCGAAACGACCCGGACCCGACAGGACCTGAACCATCTCGTCGAAGAGGCGATCGCTCTGAGCTTTGTCGGCGCCGCCGATGCGGGGATTAAGCTTCACAGACAACTCGATGCGTCGGTTCCGCCGGTCCTCATCGACAAGGTTCAGATGGGTCAGGTGTTCCTCAATCTCATCCGCAACAGCATGGAAGCGATGCAAAGCGTTACGAGACGTGAGCTCACCATCAAGACAAGGCGCATGGACCAAGACTACGCGGAATTCATTATTTCGGATTCGGGACCGGGATTGCCCCCGGAGATTGTCAGCCGCCTGTTCCAACCCTTTATCACGACCAAGGAGAAAGGGATGGGTATTGGCCTATCGATTTGCCAAACAATCGTCGATGCTCATGGCGGGAGAATTTGGGCTGAAGCGAACGAGGGCGGGGGAGCCGTATTTCATGTAACACTGCCATCAACGAGCCTGGATTGAGGCGATCATGTCCGGCCTGTCGGTTCTTATTGTCGATGATGATGGTGATGTCAGGGATTCCCTCCGCGCGCTGCTGGAATCCGCGGGCCATTCGGTACGCGAATTTGATAACGCCAAGAAAGTGCTTGCCGAACCGGATATTTCAAAAGCCTCTTGCTTGATTGCCGACATCCGAATGCCCGACATGGACGGGCTTCAGTTGCAGGAAGAGTTGAACAGGCGACAGATTGGGCTGCCGGTAATCATCATCACCGGCCATGGCGATGTACCGCTTGCCGTTCGAGCCATGAAAGCAGGCGCGGTGGATTTCCTGGAAAAGCCCTTTGATGGGGAGTTCATGCTCGACACCGTGCGCCGGGCTCTGGCTCTTGCGCAGCAGACCCGCGACCAAGCCGCTGTCGCGCAATTGGCTGCTTCCCGGATGGCGCTGCTTACCCCGCGCGAAAAGGACGTCCTGGAACACCTGGTGGCCGGCCATTCCAACAAAGTCATCGCCTATGAGCTCGCGATTTCGCCGCGAACCGTCGAGATCCATCGCGGTCACTTGATGGAAAAGATGCAAGCCCGCAGCCTATCCAACCTGATCCAAATGGCCCTGGTGGCGGGTGTCAGTCCTCCCGCCAGCCGCCGTTGATGCCGGCTGACCTTTCGCTGAGTACTAAGCATAAACCCGTATTTCTCTTGGAACCGGGAGGTCCTAATTTTTGCTCGCAGAAGGGCTTTCCCGGAGACATGTCGTGGAATATCGGGCTCAGCGCAAAGTCTACGTCATAGACGATGATGATGCAGTTCGCGATTCGATGCGTGCGGTTCTCGAATCCTTCGAAATTGATGTAAGCGACTATCCATCCGCCTCCGATTTTCTCGCGCGGGTAAACGCGCCGGCGAATGGGTGCATGCTGCTTGATCTGCACATGCCCGGAATAAGTGGGCTTGAACTCGTTGAAATCATGCGCAAACGAGGGTGGAGCCTGCCAGTGATCGCCATGACGGGGCGCAGCGACGACCTTTTGAAAGAACGTCTTTTGCGCGCGGGCGTCGAAGCTTTACTCGACAAGCCCGTTGATGAAACCACGCTTACACACGCGCTCGATCGCGCGTTTGCTCGCTCGGCCACCGCCCGTTGCACGGATTCCAGGGCAAACGGCAAGCCGTTCAGCTTCGTCCAGCCGGACCCGAAGACAGGGGAGCGGCGGGTGCAAACCGCGGGAGAAGAGACCAAGCCGTGAACTGACGGAGGGTCAGCTCCAAGTCAGGTCGTGATTGCGCAACGGTAGATCGCGATAACGCTTTCCGGTGATCTGGAAGACGGCATCGGCAATGGCCGATTGGATCGAGGTGCCGCGGTCGTGCGCCATGCCGTCCAGCCAATGACCCGTCTTGAAGAATTTAATGTTGATCTCGGGCGGGTCCTCGTCGATGCGCGACAGCAGGAATGTGTCGAAATTGCTCTGCGCAATGCGCCCCTCCGTAACGTGGCACTCCTGATACATCGCATCGTTGTAGAACCACACGATCTGGCCTTCGATCTGCTTCTTAACGGATAGCGGATTGACCAGACCGAACCCTTCGTCATGCGCAACATCGACGCGCAGCAGACGCACTTTGCCTTGCTTGCTGATCGAGACGGTGTGGACCTGGGCGCTGATGGTCGCGTGGCCGCCGGCCTCGGCGCCGCGTTCTTCCAACGCAATGGCGCGCGCGGTGCCTTGCGGCAGAGGCGTGCCCCAACCCGACATTTCGGCCGCCATGTCCAGCGCCTTGATCATGTCGGCCTTGTAGGGAAGGTCGGTGCGCGAAATCAGCTCGCGGCGGTAGAGGTAGGGGTCCTTGCCGGCGGCGCGGGCAAGCTCGTCCATGAAGCTCTCGCGATAGAAATGCTGCGCCGGCGCGCCGACGCCGCGCCGCGTGCCCACGGGAATGTGCAAGGACGCACTGTGCATTGAGAAACGATAATTGGGCGCGAAGTAGCGCGCGGCGACATCGAAGCCGGCGTTAGCACCAGGGGCTTTCTCATCTATGGCTGTCCTGACGTCCATCGCAATCGGCCAGCCATCGGTATCGAGAACGGCGCGCAGCCGCGCCACACCCATGGAGCGATAGGTGGTGTTGATGAAATCTTCTTCGCGCGTCCACAAGAGGTGAATGGGAGTGCCGCGGTTCTGGTTGGCGATATAGATCGCCTGTTCGGCTTGCGGGCCGTTGCCATTGCGGCCATAGCCCCCGCCAAGATGGCACAGATGCACATAGACGTTGGCTTCCGGAATGCCGGTGATCTGCGCGCCGGAGCGGCGCGTCTCCTGCGGGCTTTGGTCACCGAGCCAGATGTCGACCCGGTTGTCGCCGACAAGCACTGTCGCGTTTCCGGGTTCCATCCGGGCTCGCGGGAGATAGGGCGTGGAGTAGGTCGCTTCGACGATTTTGCCGCCCCTTGAGAAGGCGCTGTCGCAGTCTCCGATATTGACGCGGACCTTGCCGGGCTTGTCGAGAGACGCCATCAAGCCTGCGCGAATGCTGGCCGTATTGCGTGCGGCGTTCTGCGGCGGCACATCCCATTCGATCGGCATCTTATCGAGCGCCGCCTTGGCCTGGTACCAACTGTCGGCGATGACGGCGACGCCGCCGCCAAAAACGTGGTCCCGAATCAATGCCGGATCGGGAATGGGGAACTTGATCGCCGAGATGATCCCCGGCTGTTTGCGGATCCGCTCGAAATCGTAGCTTTTCACCGTGCCGCCGTAGACGGGGCAGGATTTGACGGCCGCCCATTTCATGCCGGGCAGTTTCACGTCGATGCCGTAGACGGCTTTGCCGGCGACTTTCAGAGGGACATCGAGATTTTTCTGCTCGGTACCCATCAGGGTCCATTCCGAGGGGGCCTTGATGCGAATCCGTTCGGGATTTGGATGCGGCGTCTGAGCGGCAAGTTGGGCCACCTTGCCATAGGTGGTGGTGCGACCCGTCGGCCGGTGGGTGATGATGCCGTTGGCCGAGCTCACTTCTTCGACTGGCACGGCCCAGACCTTGGCCGCCGCCAACAGCAGTCGCTCGCGCGCTTCCGCGCCGGCAAGCTGGAGATAATAGCGGCCATCTTTCACCGACGCAGCGCCGTTGGTCCGCATGCGCCGATAAAGTGTGTCCGGGATCCCGGTCACACCGTTCCGGTCGCGACTGCCGAACTCGGGCTCGCCACCGCCGGTGGGGTCGGTCGCGCCCTTGCCCATCACGTTCAGCGTCCATGCCGGCGCCATTTCCTTGGCGTCGCGATTGGCGGAAGCGTATTGCGGCCGGACTTTGCTCCAGTCGCATTGAAGCTCCTCGCACACGATCATGGCATTAGAGGTCCAGACACCCTGGCCGAGCTCGGTCTGGGCGATTCGCACGGTCACGGTCTCGTCGGGCGCAACGACAACCCAGGCGTTGACCTCGTCAGCCGCGGATTCGTTGGACCAGGCAGCGCCTTGCGGATCGATG
>DASQIQ010000011.1:0-23163 GCA_035631495.1 Micropepsaceae bacterium | reverse complement strand
GCGGAAACGGCGAGCGTCAGGCGCGGCCCGAATTTGTCGCCCAGCATGCCGCCGAAAAGCTGGAACGCGGCATAAGGATAGGCGAAGGCGGTAAAAGCCAACCCCAGCTCGGTATTGCTGAGCTTAAGGTCGGCCTGCATCAAGGGCCCTGCAATCGCGATATTGGTGCGATTGATGAAAAGCAGGAAATACATCGCGCAGAGAAGCGAGAGCACGATTGTCGGCGGACGAAGTCTCACCGCCTGCATCAGGCCCCCTTCCGGGCCGTGTAGCTCAGCTTTGTGCTCATGCCGACGGCCGTGTCTCGCCCTTTACCTGAGTGCGATGCATGATACGCCGCGTATCGGGATCGAAGGGATCGCGGCGGTGCATGGTGCAGCGATTGTCCCACAGCACGAGATCGCCTACGCGCCATTGATTGTACCAAGCCAGCTCCTCACGATCGGCATAGCTCCACAATTCGTCGAGCAAAGCTTCGGATTCTGCCAGAGGCAGGCCGGTGATGTAGGCATTGCGGCGGCGGCCGAGATAAAGCGCGGAACGGCCGGTTTCCGGATGCTTGCAGACGAGAGGATGCACAGCGCCCGGCGAGGTGAGCGGATTGTCCACCGCGTCCACGCCTTGGCGGACATAACCTCCGCTATTGTAGGTGGCGTCATGTTTGAGGCTCATCCCCCTTATGCGCTGCTGCAAGGCGGCTGGCAGCGCTTCATAGGCCGCGTACATGCTGACGAATCCGGTGTCGCCGCCCTTAGGGGGCGATTCCAGCGCATAGAGAATGCTCGCCTTGGGCGGGTCGGGCAAATAGGACATGTCGGTATGCCAAACGGCTTCGCCCGCGCCAAGGCTTCCGATAGGGACTCCATTTTCGACGACGTTGGAGACGATGTAGATCTCTGGGCGACCTTCGACAAAGCGTCGGCCGTTTTCCTGAACCGGGGCCCAATCCAGCTCGCCGAAGCGCCGGCTGAAGGCGATCAATTGCGCGTCATCGAGGTTCTGACCGCGGAAAAGCAGCACCTGGTGGTCCAGCCAGGCATGGTGAATGTCGGTGAAATCCTGCTCGTCGATCGCCGACAGGTCGACCCCGCGGATCTCGGCTCCCAACGCCACTCCTGTTGGCCTCACCTCCATTCGCAGTCGTTCACGCCCACTCATTACGCCGTATCCTCCCCGTTTGAACGCTTCAGACTCGCCACAGGGAAGATTGCCTCGGGAAGAAACAGGTTACAATCGGCCGATGGACAAATACGAATTTGCGGTGCTTGGGCTGGGCGCGATGGGAAGCGCGGCCACCTTTCAATTGGCGAAGCGCGGGCGAAAGGTGCTGGGCATCGACCAGTTCACGCCGCCGCACGCGTTCGGCTCATCGCACGGCGAGACCCGCATCACGCGTCTCGCGATCGGGGAAGGCGAACATTACACGCCGCTCGTCCTGCGGTCGCATGAACTCTGGCGCGAGATCGAGAGAGAGACGGGCGCCGATCTGCTCACCGTGACGGGCGGCCTTATCATCTCCAGTATCGCGCGGACCGCGATGCTGCATGTCGATAGATTTTTCGCCAATACCGTCGCGGCGGCCGAGAAATATCGCATCCCGCATCAGATCCTCAGCGCACAGGACATGAGAGGCCGATTTTCCCCGTTCCGTGTCCGCGACGACGAGCTCGGCTATTACGAGCCGAGTGCCGGCTTCTTGCGCCCCGAGGCGTGCATCGCCGCGCAATTGCAACTTGCTAGGAAATGTGGCGCCGCCATCCACACGAACGAGAAAGTGCTGGCCTTCGAACCATCCGGGGATGGTGTGGCGATCACAACAGACCGGGACAACTATACCGCCGCCAAGCTGATCATCAGCGCGGGGGCCTGGCTGCCAGGGCTGATGGGCGCGGCATATGCGGCCCCGTTCAAGGTTCTGCGGCAGCTGCTGTTCTGGTTCGATGTGAAGGGGCCGATCACGCCGTTTCTTCCGGCGAATTGTCCGATTTTCATCTGGGAACTGCAGGGGCCGGAGCAGGCGATTTATGGATTTCCCGCGATCGATGGGGCCAAGGGCGGTGTTAAGGTCGCAACCCAGCAATATGAGCGAACTACGACCCCCGAGACGGTGAACCGCGACGTGTCGGACGAGGAAGCGGCCGCGATGCACGAAAAATATGTTGCGCCCTATCTGCCGGATCTGAGCTCGCGGTGCATCAAGGCCGTATCATGCCTCTACACGGCTACGCCCGATGCGGAATTCGTGATCGATTTCCATCCCCAATCCCAACGGATCATCGTCGCATCGCCCTGCTCGGGCCATGGGTTCAAGCATTCCGCCGCGATCGGCGAAGCTCTTGCCGAGCTTGCGGTAGATGGTAAGAGCCGCTTCGACTTGAGCGGGTTCGGTTTTGCAAGATTCATGAAGTAATCACACGGCAGCTGCCATGCATCTCATCCAGATCCTGCTCCCGCTCTATGACAATGAGGGTCATGAATTCTCTCATGATATCTACCGCGAGATCGGAGATGAGCTGGTCGCGCGTTTCAGCGGGTTGACCGCCTTCATGCGCGCGCCGGCAGAGGGTCTGTGGGTGCCCCAAGGAAGCGAGACAAAACGGGACGACATCGTGACTTTTGAAGTCATGGCTTCGAAAATCGATGAAAAATGGTGGTCCGAATACCGCAAGAGTCTCGAGAAGCGATTGCGTCAGGAATCCATCGTGATCCGCAGCTATGCGATTCGTTTGCTCTGAGCCGGCATGGCCCCTCCCACGCGCAAATCCCAACCAGCACTGAGGCGTGACTTCTTCGCGCGCGATGCGCTGTCGGTCACCCGCGATCTGATCGGGGTTGTGCTGCTCGTCGACGGCGTGGGTGGGATGATCGTCGAGGCTGAAGCCTATGATCCCACCGATCCCGCCTCGCACAGCTATGGAGGACGGCGCACGCCGCGCAACGAATCCATGTTCGGACCCGCTGGCCAATCCTACGTCTATCGTTCTTACGGCGTGCATTGGTGCTTGAACTTCGTTTGCGGCGGCGGCGGCGCGGCGTTGATCCGTGCGCTCGAACCGATTGCGGGCCTGGATGCGATGCAGGCGCGCCGTGGGCCGGTCAAACCCAATCAATTGTGCGCCGGTCCGGGGCGGCTAACCCAAGCGCTCGGCATCACCGGCGCGTTGGACGGCAAGCCGCTCGACCGGGCGCCGTTTCTGTTGAAGCCACGCACGGGGACGGCCGAAATCCTCGTTGGGCCGCGGATCGGCATCACGCGCGCGGTCGAGCTGCCATGGCGGTTCGGCATGGCCGGCTCGCGATTTGTCAGCCGCCGTTTCGCGCCGAAAATCGGCTGATCAGAATTTTGCGAGGCCCTGGAACGGGCTTGCGAACCGCGGCGTTTTCCCTTGCCATGGCCGCCCTCTTCGCCCGTCTCGCCGTTCCCCTCGACACTCCGCCGATGGAAGCGCGGCTGGTTGACGAATTGCCGGAAGGCGATGGTTGGCAGTTCGAACCGAAATGGGACGGGTTCCGCTGCCTCGCATTCCGCGACGGCCCAGCGGTCGAGCTCAGGGCGAAATCGGGGAAAACGCTGACGCGATATTTTCCCGACATGGCCGCGGCGCTTCGCGAACCTCCCGTCGAACGGTTTGTGCTGGATGGCGAGCTCGCCATTCCGATTGGTGAAACGCTGTCGTTCGATGCGCTGCAATTGAGACTGCATCCGGCCGAAAGCCGCGTTCGCAAGCTCGCAGCCGAAACGCCTTCGATCTTCATCCTTTTCGACATCCTCCTGTCACCTGACAATGAGAGCCTGATCTCTGCGACTTTTCGAGAAAGACGAGCCGTGCTCGAAAGGCTCTTTCCCCGCCTCGCGACGCAGAAGATGCTGCGGCTTTCCCCATTCACACGCGATGCCCGTGAAGCGCGCAAATGGCTCAAACGGGCCGGCAGCTCCTTGGATGGCGTGATCGCCAAGCGCCTCGATCAGCCCTATCAGCCCGCCGAGAGGGCCATGCTCAAGGTCAAATGCCTCCGCACCGCGGATTGCGTCGTGGGCGGGTTCCGGTATGCGAGCGAAGACCACGAAGTGGGATCGTTGCTGCTTGGCCTCTACAATGAGGAGGGCAAGCTCGATCATGTCGGCTTCACCTCGGGCTTTGCCGACGTCGACCGGCAGAAATTGACGAGGCGGTTGGAGAGATTGCGCGAGCCGCCCGGTTTCAGCGGCAAAGCCCCGGGAGGCCCTTCGCGCTGGAGCACGGAGCGCTCGGGCGAATGGGAACCGCTCACGCCCAAGCTCGTCGCCGAGGTGCGCTACGATCACGTCAGCGGCGACCGCTTCCGTCACGGAACCAAATTCCTGCGCTGGAGGCCGGACAAGGCGCCACGGCAATGCACCTTCGATCAATTGCGACCCGAGAGGCGCCCGTCGAAGCTGGTTGCGGGCGTGCTGGCCTCATGAGCGCCGAGATCGACATCGAGGGTCTGCGGCTCACCCACCCGGAGAAGGTCCTCTATCCGGACCAGGGGATCACCAAGCGCACGCTTGCCGATTATTACCTCGCCGTCGCCCACTGGATGCTCCCTCATGTGCGGCTGCGCCCGATCAGCCTGGTGCGCTGTCCGATGGGAGCGCAGAAGAAGTGCTTCTTCCAGCGTCATGCCGGGTCCGGCGTTCCACCGCAAATCCGCGAAATCGAGATTTCCGGCTTCGAAGAGTCCGGCGCGTATCTCTATCTATCGGACACGGCAGGCTTGATGGCGATGGTGCAAATGGGGGTTTTGGAAATCCATCCCTGGGGATCGCAGATCGACCGTCCGGAACGTCCCGACCGGATCGTGTTCGATCTGGATCCCGGCGAGGGCCTGTCTTTTTCCGACGTGATCACCGCCGCGCGCGAGGTGCATGGGCTCCTCGATGGCATCGGGCTCACGGGTTTCGTCAAGACAACCGGCGGAAAAGGGCTGCACGTGGTGGTTCCGATTGCGCGCCGTTACACGTGGCCGCAAGCGAAGGCCTTCGCGAAGCGAATAGCGGAACTTTTGGCAGAGCGTGCACCGGCGCGCTATCTCACCCGCATCTCGAAGGCCGAACGCCGCGGCCGCATCTTCATCGATTATCTGCGCAATGACCCGACATCAACGGCGATCGGTCCCTATTCGACCCGCGCCCGTGAGGGGGCGCCGGTGGCAACACCGCTCGGCTGGGATGAACTGTCTCCGGAACTGTACCCGCGCAAATTCGATGTTGTCAGCGTGCCGCAGCGTCTTCGGCGGCTGAAGCAAGATCCTTGGGCCGATATGCAGGGATTGCTTCAGACATTGCCGGCTTTGCCCGCTAAGAGCAGCGCTTCCGTGTGACGCGCACGGTCTTAGAAGCGCGCGGCGAGCTCGCGTTCGATGAGTTGCGGAATCTGTGCCTCACTATCCGCGAAATGATCGACGGCGCGAATCCGGCGATAGGCGGTGCTATCGACACCCCGCGGGCGGCCGCCAGCCTCGACGGTCCTGGTCGCTTCAAGCAGCAGACGCCGCATCATCACGATAGCGCGGTCCGTCGAGCCGAGATGCTCCTCAGAGCGGTCCGCTATGGGTCCCATTCCTTCCTGCACCGCGACATCCTGAGTGTTGATTCCCTCGATCCCGGTGAAGCTGCGCGTTCTCTGCGTTTCGCGGTCGATCAGGAAATCATTGGCGCGGTTCTTCTTCAGGCGGCCATCGGGCATCAGATCGTCGGGGCCACGGCCGTAATCGGCTTCCGACGCCAAAGCGAATTCTCTTGTCAGCGGAATGTTCGGGTCGGCCGAATAGGAGAAGTTGAACACCGACGTGGTCACATCATCGATCGGCACCCACATATGCCCGCTGATCGCCGGAATCTTGGGCGGCGCGTTTTCGCCCCGCACCGGCGCGATGCGTCCGCGCAGCTGCGTCACGGGCATGATGTATTGATAGACGCGCACCCAATAACGGCCGCCCCGAACGCGCGTCCCACTATATTGGAAGCCGTAATCGGTGAGGCTGACATCGAGCCGCGGCGTGGTGGCGTCGTAATCGTCGAGCCAGGACAGGTCGCCGATCGTCATATTGTGCAGGATCGTGGCGTGGGAGGAATCCAATCCACCTTCCAGCGCCTGCAGGTAGTTGCAGTCCTGCACCGTGCGCGACACGAAACGATGTGTGTCCGGCGCGCGGGTCACCTCCATGTCCGGCGGCGCCGGCATCTCGGCGGGCGGTCCCATATAGGTCCAGATCATGCCGCCGCCTTCCCATGTCGGATAGGCTTTGATGCGGACCTTGGTCCGGTACATGCTGTCACGCGGCTCGGTCGGCATTTCAAGACACTGGCCCATCACGTCGAACTTCCAGCCATGATAGACGCAGCGCAGACCGCATTTCTCGTTGCGACCGAGGAACATCGGCGCGCGCCGGTGTGCACAGAACGCATCGATCAACCCTACGGCGCCATTGCTGTCGCGAAATGCCACCAGCTCTTCCCCGAGCAGCTTGCGCCTGACGGGCGGGCCGTCGCGCTCGGCGAGCTCCGATGATAACAACGCCGGCAGCCAATAGCGGCGGAACACATTGCCCATGGGCGTACCCGCGCTTACACGGGTCAGCCGTTCATTGTCCTCTTTGGAAAGCATCTCGTTTCCTCAACCCGGTACCGCCGTCTGGTGCTGCAGAACAATTTCCCGCTGCTCGCGCGCGGACTCGAGAATGGCTAGGCACACCTCCATGGTTGCCAGGCCCCATTCGCCATTGTGCATCGGAGTCCGGCCGAAGAACACCGCATCGCAGAGCTCGTCGATGACTTCAGCGCGCGGCACGGCGGGCTCCGCAATCGATTCGAAGCGGCGCGACACATCGTCGTAAATCGCCACGCCATTGGGCATGGGCCTCAGATCGCCGCGCTCGCAGGACGCGATGAGCACGCCGAATTGCTGATGCCATCGGCGCTCCCCGCCTGGGGGCGGGGCAGCATCTCCGCCATAGTTGCGTGCGTGCTTCAGGGCAAGCTCGTCGTCCATCGAAGCGGCGCGTGAAAGAAGCGACCGGGCCCCGCCATATTGATCGGGGTCCTTCTTGTAGCCGCTCTCGGCGATCCAGCCCATGAACTCGTCGCTGTCGAAATGGGCGTAGCCGCTATAGGCGATCGAGGCGAAGACGCCATTTTCGAAGGTCAGCAGAGCGGAATAGGCGCCCTCGGCCGGGCGCGCCTCGTCCCACGCGCCGGTCATCGCCCGCACGCTGCGCGTCTTGCCGCCGGCGAGATAGCGCACGACGTCCACATGATGCGGCGCCTGATTGAACACCACGCCACCGCCGCTTTCGGTGCGCAGCTCTTCGGGGCGGCGCGGCCGATAGAGGAAATCGGTGAAGTTCATCGCCGTGATCATGCGCAAGGGACCGAGCGTGCCGCTTGCGATGATCTCGCGGGTCTTGAGGATCGGCGCATCGAAGCTGTGGCTGTGTCCGATGACCATCTGCACGCCGGCGCGCCGAACCGCTTCGGTCATGGCGCGGCATTCGTCCAGGGTGAGCGCCATGGGCTTTTCCACCAGCACATGCTTGCCGGCTGCCGCGGCCATTTCGACATGCCGCGCATGATATTGGTGAGGCGTCGCGACATAGATCGCATCGACGCTGGTGTCGGCGCACAATTCCTCGACCGACGCGTAGACATTCGCGCCGAAATCGCCGGCGAAACGGACCCGTGCTTCAGCACGCGGATCGGCCGCCGCGACAAGCCGGACGTTCGGATGACGCTCCAGGGTCGGCAACATCAACAGGAATGCCCGGCCGAGACCTGCCACACCCACACGCAGCTTGCGTTCCACCATTCAGATCTGATCGGCGACCAGCGGCTGCGCGCCGCCGACCTCGTTCCAAATCCGCACGTCGCGGGTTTCGTGCCGCAATCCCAGCGTGCTTACGATCACGCCGATGCCCGCGACGGTCATGGGATAGACCAGACCGACCAGCGGTATCCCCGTGAAGGTGCCGGCGAGGAGCGTGGCGATGAAGGGCACGCCGCCGCCGAAAACGCCGTTGCCGACATGATAGGGCAGCGACATGGAGCTGTAGCGGATGCGAGCGGGGAACAGCTCGACCAGGAATGCCGCGATCGGGCCGTAGACCATGGTCACCAGGATGACCATGTACCAGACCAGGATGCACAGGAGCACGGGATTGTCCTTGACCTCTCCCATCCAGGTGAACACCGGCCAATAGCTCAACACCGCCAGGGCGAATCCCGCGGTCATGATCCAGCGTCGGCCGAACCGATCCGACAGCCAGCCCCAGAAGATGAAGAACGGCGCGCCCAGGAGCAGCGCGAAGGCCATCACCACATAGACCGTGACATAGGGAATCATCAGGACCGTCTGCATATAGGCCAAAGCGTAGAACTGGCTGGTGTACCACACGACGCCTTCGGGCGCGGTGAAACCGAAAAGCGCCAGCAGCATAAGGCCCCAGTTGCGCCCGCTGGTGAAGGTGTCGCGCGCCGGATTGTCCGAGGTCTTGCCCTGCTCTTTCAGCCGCGCGAACAGAGGCGATTCGGCAAGCTTCAGGCGGATATAGCCCGACAGGATCACCAGCACGGCGGAGAGCAGGAACGGAAAGCGCCAGCCATAATCGCTGAATGCCTGATCGCCTAGCCCGACACGGAAAGCGAGGATGGCGAGCAGCGCCATCACGATGCCCATGGTCGCGGTGGTTTGGATCCAGCTTGTGTAGAAGCCGCGGCTGCCGTCCGGCGCGTGCTCGGCGACATACGTCGCCGCACCGCCATATTCGCCGCCGAGCGCAAGGCCCTGCACCACACGGCACGCCACCAAAAGCGTTGGTGCAAGCCAGCCGATGGACTCATAGGTCGGCAGGCAGCCGACGAGAAAGGTCGCAAGCCCCATCAAGCCGAGCGTCAGCATGAAGGTGTATTTTCGCCCGATGAGATCGCCGAGATGGCCGAAAATGACGGCGCCGAACGGGCGCACCACGAAGCCGGTCCAGAAGATGCCGAGCGAATAGAGGAAGCCCTGCTTCATGTCGCCGGGAAAGAAATGCGTGCCGAAAAATCCAGCCAAGACACCATACAGGTAGAAATCGTACCACTCGATGAGCGTGCCGCAGGACGACGCGGCGATGATGAAGCTCAGACGCTGTTTGGGCTTGGCCGCTTCGCCGTAGAAGGCCGGAGCCGTCAAGGTGGCCATGGATATTCCCCCGTTCCCGACGAACCGATCCGCAGCGGTGAACAGCCGCGGGCCTGAATTTTGCGGCAAGCGTAAGCTCGCCTCGTCTATCGGGCAAGATGGGCTCGGGTAGGACCGCGGCGGATCTGGCTTTAATTCAAAGGCTCGACGCCCGGATAGCGGACACTGCCATCCAGCAGCGCGGCTCGCGGTAGATAGGCACGCGCCACAAGCGCGAAATTCTTGGCTGGGATGGGAAGCCAATTGGCCTCTCGGCCAGCGCCGGGACTGTCCTTCTGGATCAGAATATCGAGACTGCCATCGGGGTTGCGTACAAGACCCCCTGTCCGGTCGCCGATCGCGTAACGATGAATCGGATTATCCCCGAAGAACAATCCGCCCTCTTTGGTCACCTCATACATGGATATCGACCAAAACCCGTCGGCCGGCGGCGTTAGGGGCGGAAGATGCAGGCGATAGCGGCGATCCCCGTCAAGCCGAGCGCCCCTCCCATCGGTGGCGGCGATGGCGTAGTGCATCTCGGCGGGAATGTTCGCCCAGATCCCCCGCAGAGCGGCGAGCGCCCGCGTGCGGTAGTCCGTACCGAAATTCCCCATATTCGGCGGCCCATATGCCCAACCTTGAATGCGCGTCCCGATGTCCTCAGCAACCAGCGCGGCCCGAACGGCCGCAAAGTTTTGCGCCCACAACAGGCGCTGCGCAGGCGTCAGAGGCGACGCATCAGATCCAATCCCAACGGCAGCCAATTCCTTCAATATGGGAAGGTCGGCAGCCGGTGGCGGATTGTCCTTAAGAGCCTGATTGACGACCGCAACGAAATTTTCGGGGTCGCCGGAAGCCGGCCGGATCAGATCGGGCCTATCTGGTGTCCGTGCGACCGGAGTCAGCCTCAGTGCGTCCTGGAGTCGATGAACCGCCTCATAGTCGGCCGGCCCGTCAATCAAAATGCGCACGATGGCGATGACATGGTTGCTTGGCGCGCGGATCGTCTGGACGCGCTCTGGCGGTTGACTCCGCCAGTCGGGGTTCACGATCAGATACGCGCCTCCCTTGCCGCCGTTTATGCGCGTGCCGAGATAGGCGAAATTGTTGGTGTATGCATCCAGAAAGGCGATGGAAAAATAGCGCGAGCCGAAGTCCGGCACATCGAGCCTGACGGGTCCCGCCGACAGGTCCAGAACGGTGCTGGAATATAAGGTGTCATTGTTGGGCGTGGTAACGGTGCGCGCGGTGTGATCGACGAGTTGGCGGCGATGGCCGAAACTGTTGACGGACACGCGCTGCGGATTGCCCGAGAAGTAGCTGTACAGATAGACGAGCCGGGCATGCTCGAAGAGCGGAAAACCATATTCATAGGCCTTTGCGATCAACGCAGCCTGATCGGAACCCGCGGCGGTCGCCTTGTGCGCGCCAAACGCAAAAATCGCGGCGGCCATCAGGGCAAAGGCTGCGGCTAACTTACGCATTGCGGCTCCTCTGCGCGAGCGGGTCGAAAAGACCAATCCGCAAACCGCGCCGATGGTCATTCAGAATCTCGCGCTGAACGATACACCGAGGGTGCGCGGATCTCCCAGAAGAGAGCTGAGCGCGCCGGAATTGAAGACAATCGGGACCTGCGAAATCTTATACTTCCGATCGAAAAGATTGCGAGCCCAGAGTTGCACATCCCAGCCTCCGTCCTCCGTGCGCAGGCCTAACCGGACATTGGTGAGATCATAGCTGGGCACGCGCGAATAGATCGAGAGGCTGACATGGCTGAAGTAGCTCGATCTATAGCTTTCGTCGATGCCGAGATAGCCGACGATATTGCCACCGCCCCACTCGCCGAAGTTTCGCGAATATTCGCCGCCCAAGGAAAACGCCCATTTCGAGACCGCCGGAAGCGGCCGATTGCTGAGGTCCGCGGTGAGGTTCGTGTTGAGCTTGCCGGCTACCACCGTGTACGCCTCGAACGGCGCCGGCGCACTCGGGTAGGACACATAGGCCGCATCGGTATATGCGGCGGACAAATAGGTGGATAGGCCTTCGAACGGTTCGGCCATGATGTCCGTTTCAAGCCCGCGCGAGCGCACAGCGGGAATGTTCGCCAAATAAACGGCAAAATGCGACGTGTCCAAAAGCGTCGTCTGATAGTTCGTGTCATCGGTCCAGAACAGATCGGCGTTGAACGTCACACGCTTGTCCGGAAGCGAGGACTTGAATCCGACCTCGTAATTGTCGACGGATTCGGGGGCGACGATCTTCGGCACTGCGACCACCAGATTGGCGAGATTGAGCCCGGCCGACTTTTCGCCATGCGAATAGGTGGCATAGGTCATGACGTCGTCGCTGACGTGATAGGCAAGCGTCGCCAAACCACCCAACAGATTGTTCGAGGTGCGGACGCTGTAGCTGTTGGCGGTGCCGAACGCAGCGCGGGTCGCCAGGATGGTCGCCTGGTCGGCGGCCGTAAAACCGGTCAGCGATGCTCCGGCCACCGTTTGATCGTAACCACCCGTCTTATATTCGTAGGTGTATCGCGCCCCTCCCGTCAGATCGAGGTCGGGCAAGATGTGCCAGGTCGCTTGACCGTAGCCCGCATAGGAATTGATGCGCGGAACGGAGATGGCGGAAATGGCGAACCCATCGAGCGCCGCCTTCTGGAGCGGCCCCGCAGCACCCAAAATCCAAATCGGCGCATCGGGCCCATATTGCAATTGGCCAAAGCCATCGGTCTGTTCCCAAAAATAATAGAGACCGCCGCTGAATTCGATGGTTCGGCCCGCCGCCGAAGCAACGCGCAGCTCTTGCGTGAACTGCCGTTCGTCGTTTTCCTGTTGCGTCTTCGCCATCACGCTCAACGACGTCATGTCGTCGTCATTGCTCGGGCGCCACTTCCACGTGCGAAACGAACTGATCGATGTGAGTAGTAGCCCGCCCACAGTCCAATTCGCTTCGGCCGAACCACCGCCCTGCGTCATCTTGGAATAGATCGCGGTATTGGCATCTGTCACGCGGGCATAGGGATCGATCGGCAGCGGCGTGTACCCGGCTGCCGCGGAGCGTTGAAAGAAATTGCGCGGCAAGGATTGGCCATTGGCGAGCGTCGTCACCACCCCGGTGATCGCACGGACGGGCCTCAGCGAATTGTAATAGGCATAATCGGCTATCAGGCGCAGCGTGAAGTCGGCCGTCGGCCGATAGAGGAGCTGACCACGGAGGCTGTAGTCGCGGTAGTTCTCAAGTTTCTTGCCGTTGAAGACGTCCGTGTAGAAACCACCGCGGTCCGTATATATAGCCGAAAGACGGCCGCTCACTAGGCTATCGGCGTCGAGCGGCCCGGAAACCGTTCCGGAAAACTGCTTATAGGCAAAATCCCCGATTGAGACCCCGCCGTAGGCTTCGAAGATCGGCGCGGGTCGCAGCGTATTGATATTGACGGCGCCGGCGACGGAATTCTTGCCATAGAGCGTGCCTTGCGGGCCCCGCAACACTTCCACCGAGGCGATGTCAGGCAGATCGAAGATTGCTTCGGCCGGACGCGCGATGAGGACGCCATCCACATAGACGCCGACGCCGGGTTCGATGCCGTCATTGGTGATGGCGATATTGGAGCCAAGACCACGAATGGTGAGGGACGTATTCCGGGGATTGAAGGAAAAAACCTGAAGACTGGGCACAAATTGGTTCAGCTTCAGAACGTTGCTGATTCCATTGGCCTCCAACGTGTAGCCGCTGACGGCCGTGAGCGAGATCGGAACGTCTTGCGCCCGTTCGGTTCGGCGCCGCGCCGTTACGTAGACGACTTCAGGACTGTCGGCGATAGCCACGAATTCCGCCGTTCCGCGATTCTCATCTCCTATGGCTGCGCTCTCGGGCGCGGCGCCGGCTGTGCCGCAAAAAGAGAAAAGCGCAAGCCCCGCAACGGCAGTCAAAAGGGCCTGCCTCCCGGCGCGGGTCGGGATATGCGTCAGCGCTGGGATCAAATGTCGAATTCCCCGTCCGGCTCGCGAACTGTCGGTGACGATATTGCATAAGACAAGCGAATAATCAGTGAAACCCGTGTCGCCCGAGCCGGGTCAATTCATAAACGGAACACGAAAACGGGTGCGTGGCCGGTTAGCAGAGCACGCCGCTTGCCATGCCCCGCTCACCCTATTCTTAGGCAGGTCATTGGCGCTGATATCCGTATCGTTCGAAAATATCCGCCCATTGTTCGGTTATCCGCGCCTTCCACTCCTCGCTGGGCATGATCGCGGCTTGGACGTAATCGCTCCTGTTCGCGATTTCCGCTGCCAGCTTAGGACGCATGTGGTCGAAACCGGAAAGCTCGAGCTGCTCATACAGTCCCTCGATCGCGGAAAGCGGATTTTGAACCAGGTGCTCATATGTAAGCGTAACGAATCGATGTTTGGGAAGGCCGGCTAGGCCAGACCACAGCTTTGCTTCAAAGCGCCGCCTCTCGGACAGAAGAATATACCGGACTTCGTCATCCGAAAGATTCGGGCCTAGCCCGTATTTGTCGGTCAAGGCCCGATAGGTTCGGACCATCGACTCGAATACTTCATAAGGATTGCGCACGATCAGAATGAACCGGGCGTCGGGCAGAAGTTGACGCAGCATCGCGACACGGTACGAGTGGGTCGGCGATTTGAGCACAAGAGGCTTGCCGCCACTCACAACCGAAACCCCGCGAAAGAATTCGTCGAATGCCCCAACCCATCGCTGCCTGTCTTCGGGAGACAGATCCTTGGGATCTGCCAGAGCGAGCGATTCGGTGAAGTTTTGCGGCGCCAGCAGTCCTTCATAAGGCGAGCGCGCACCGAGGCACAACAAGGCAAACTCGTCTTCCTGCGGCGTTTGCAGGCCCACGATCATGCTGTCCTGAGGACGTTGGAGCGGGCCGCCTGCCCGCGCCAACGCACGCGCCTGGGTAAGGACAAAATGATGGGGGTTCAGGCAGGCATAGGTCGTTGGGTAGCCAAACTGATCGTCGGTACACAGCAAGTCGTGGAGCAATGTGGTTCCGGATCGCCAAAATCCAAGAATGATAATGGCGCCCTCTTTGGGCGCCGAGGCTCGCCGCCTACCGGCGATGCACGTTTGAAATGCCGCGGCTAACGAACGCCATCCTCCGAAAAGATATGTCTGGACCTCCAATGAGGCGGTCCGCGGCAAGGCCCACGAAGAACGAAGCTGGCGCCAAGCGTGCGCGGTCAGATTGAAATAGGCCGGCATGACGCCTTCGTAGTTGAGAGCCCCGGATTGGAACCCAATTGCCGGCTGGCGAATGTGTTCAATTTGTTACGCCCCAGCCGTTAACATGAATGAGAAATAACAATGCTAGCGGCATGAGCACTCGTTGTATAAGCAAACGTTGCCTGCCTTTGACTACCCTGTTCTCGGCCAGTATCAGGTCTGTATTGGAGGGCGGCCGGCCAGGGGGACTAGCCGACCGCCCAACCCTGACTAGCGATACTTCACTGTGAGGAAGCTCGAGCGCGACCTTGTAAAGATATCACCTAGCCAAGCCGGAGATTCGCTGATCGTTTTGCGGCCTTCCGTGTAGAAAAATGAGGTTGGATACGGTCAATTCTGGATATTTTCCTTTCTCGGTTTTTCGGCGAGTTTCTGATTGATGTCGGCTTTCGCCTTTTCGAGCAGGTCTGCGGATTCTGACATTCCGAAATCGCGCAGCGTCGCCGCCATCTGCGACAAAGCCTCGGCGATATATTTGAGAGGATGCAGACTGGAGAAAACCGTCATGTGGGGACTCCTACTCTCTGCGACGTGGCGATAATCCACGGCTGAGTCCTTGTGACTTCCGCGTAGAGGGAAAGGATGCGCGCCAGGGCCCTCAACATGGTGCCCGCCGAAGCATCTTCGTGGGAGCAGCTAACCAGCGCATCGGTGAGGAACGTCGGGCGATGGTCCCGATGAAGAGCGTCGATCGCCGTCGACAAACAAGACAACTCGCCGAACTGACCCGCCACGACGTAATTGCCGGCAATCTCGTCGGCCATGTCGCGGAATTCGGCGCTCGCATAGCAGGATGGGTGTTGCCGGTCGAAAACCATATCCCGCCGCTGGGGTTCGAATCCTTCGATCCAACGCGGATAGGCCGGTGAGTCCAACATGCTGGCCGATGGAGCCACCTGGCGCGTGAGTGCAACGGGAATCCCATTTGCGCGCGCATGCCTTAGGGCCGTGCGGCAATTTGCGATCACTTCGGTAGGGATCGTGTTCCCGAGTGATTCCGCGCCGCGAAGTTCGTGGTGCATGTCGACCAGAACGAGCGTGGGCACATAGCGCCCTCGCGCCCTGAATTCCCGGAGGTTGACGACTGAGTTCATGAATGCCGTGCTTCCACTGATGGACGTGTCACTTCCCGGCTCGAAGAACGCTCAAGTACGCCTGGTACGTGCCAGCGGCCCTCGGGCCTGATCATCACATAGGGATCCGCACCGATGGTGATGGCGTCGGGATCCCTCTCGATTTCGGCTACGATCTCGACATAATCGAAATCCGAGAAGACAAATTCCTTGGCGCCTTCGATCGGCCTGAAGCCGAAACGGCTCCAAAAGTTCACCAGACGCTTTTGGGAATGGCCGTACAGCCGGCGATACCCCTTCATCTGGCATAGCTGGATTCCGGCGCGCACCAATTGGAACGAAAGGCGCGTATTACGAAATTCCTTGCGAACCGCGAGGCGTTCGAGCTTGGCGAAGTCGGCGAAGTAACGAATGCGCAGACATCCCGCCGGCTCTTTGCCGACGTAACCGATCAGGTGCGTTGCGGCCAAATCATTGCCGTCGAATTCTTCCTCATACGGACATTCCTGTTCGCCGATATAGACCGCGCTCCTCAGGCTCGCGACGCGCATAAGATCTTCGAAGGTCCGCGCGATCGTCACCGTGAGGTCGCGCTGGCTGACATCCTGCCTATAGGTGTCATAGAGCGGCGTCGTAACAGGCGTGCGGCGGTACGTGTAGAGGTGCGGCGCGTAGATCGGTCCGATCTTGGCGCCCTTTTTCAGCCCCAGGGTTTCATTGAAGCGGAAGCCATCGGGCGTGTTCGGGCGGGTGAAGAGATCGATGCCGACATAATTCGGCGCCTCCATCTCTGCCATGAAGAGAGCAACACCGCCTGCCAGAGCTCCGGGGGCGAAGGTTGCCCAGATATAGATCCCCGCCGGGCGCTCATTCGGTCCGCTGAGCAAAGCAGGGTCGGGATTGCGCGTGTTCAGCGTGTTTGTAGCGAGTTGAAACAGTCCCTTCTTGTTCAGTGGAAGCATGGCAATAAAGCCGTCCCCGGTTGGGACGGCTGGGTTAAACTTGCGCTTGCGTGAAATTGCCCACATACAGTCAGGGTTGTAGTCTATGACCCGTTGGACAGCCTCGACATCGGTGAGGCCAGGAATGCTCTCACGAGCCTTATCCATGACGCTCCGAAGCACCTCTCCATCTGGGCGGAAAAGGACCAAATGCTTGGAAAATAATGTAGAATCCAGATCCTCCAGAGGGTGGCGTGGTTTGAACTCCGGCGTCCTCCGACCACCGCGAATGAGTTCCAATGGATGTTCGGTCATGTTTTTCACCCCACTTTCGTTCAACCGTGATAAAAATTTATCGAGGGACGGTGGCTTAGTATGCAGAGCACAAAGGAACAGCGTGTTCCGAATTCGGAACATGCGTTGCAAGGGGCGCGCCGCATCATTCCGGACTGGGAGGCTGTGCGCGTCTCGCTTGAGGTCGTGCGCAAGGGAAGTTTCCGGGCCGCCGCGGAGCATCTGAAAATGTCCGTCAATGCGCTGCGCCGGCGCGTCGACGAACTCGAGTTGGCGCTGGGCGTCACGCTGCTGACGAGGCATGTCGACGGCGTGCGGATCACCGCGGAAGGCGAAAAGGTTTTCGCGGCGGCAAGTCGGATGGAGGCAGCGTCCTTCGATCTGATACAGGCGCGTGATCAAACCAACGCCAATGTTTCGGGCGAGGTACGTCTTGCCGTGACCGAGGGACTGGGGACGTTCTGGATCGCGCCGCGGCTCGTCGAGTTCCAGCGCGCAAATCCGAACCTTCTGATCGATGTCAATTGCGCGATGAAATCGGCAGACGTCCTGCGACTCGAGGCGGACGTTGCGATACAGATCACCCGCCCAACGGCACCGGATCTACGTGTCGTAAAGATCGGCCGTCTTCACTTTATGCTTTATGCGGCACCCAGCTACCTCGAGACGTTCGGCTATCCCAAGACGACAAGGGATCTGGTGCATCACCGGATCCTCATCCAATCCGACGACAATGTGCAGTGGAGAGAACTCTACGACCGGCTCTTTCCGGGAATTCCACCCACGCGCATGGTGGCATTGCGGACCAATGTGAGCAGCGCTCACTACTGGTCTATCGCCAAAGGCGCCGGGATCGGTGTTCTTCCCACCTATGCGCAATGGATCGGCGCCGAAATTGTTCCTCTGGACATCGGCGTCCACGAGACCGTCGACATCTGGCTGACTTACCACCCCGATGCCAAGCGCATCCCCCGTGTTTCGCGGCTGATCGATTGGGCGATTCAGGCCTTCTCGCCGCAGAAATATCCTTGGTTTCGCGACGAGCTCATCCATCCCAACGAATTGAAGAATCTTTATCACGGCGAACCGCTCGTCGCGATGTTCAACGAGCTGGCCGACGAGGCCACCGCGCATCCAACGAGCCTGAACCTCAAGTCGCTCGCGGGGTAAACGTTGCGTTCCGCGGGGGGCGCACCATCAGACTGCCCAACGCGGCCACGACCGACAAAACCACGAAAATGATGAACGCCTCGCGATAGTTTCCGTTGCGGTCGAAGACCCCGCCGACGAAACGCACGGAGACGATCGACGAGATTCCGATAGCCACGTAAACCGCACCCATCGCCGTTCCAAACGAAGGCGAACCGAAACAGGACGCGACGAGCACGGCGGTGGAAGGAAGAATGCAGCCGAGCGCCGTTCCCGCGAGGCAGCATGCGATAATGAGCGCCGGGTAATTGGAGAAGGTGAGCAATACCAGCAGCGATGCGATCATCGCCAATGCGGAAGCGAGCATGATGAGGCGCTGATCGATGTACTCCGCGAGAATGCCGCTACCCACTTTCACGATGGCCGCCGATATGGAGAAGGCGGTGATCAGAAGCGCAACCGAGCCCGGCGAGAATCCCAATTCGGTCCCGTAGGGCACAATGGTGACCACAATCGCCTGATTGACCGCGGTTATTGCGGCAATTGCCACCCCGACAGCCCAGAAATTCATCGTTGTAAGGATTTGCTGTAATCGCCAACCAGGCTGGCGAAGCGACGTGCGAGCGGCATCAACGCGCTGGGGAAGGTCCGTCGCCGAACGCCCTTCGTTCTCAGAATGATCCTCAAGAGAAAGGTCCGCCGGGCCGCTTCGGATGACAAACGTCGATATCGCGATGACCACTGACGATATCAACATCGCTTCGGCGAAAAGCGCCGATCGCCAGCCATAGGTTTGAATGGCCCAACTCAAAAGCGGGACGACGACAATCCCGCCGCCCGACGTTGCCACGGTTGCTAGTCCTAGCGCGCGTCCACGCCGGCGGTAGAACCACCGAGAGACCAATGTCGTACTGGTCAGAGGGCCGATGGCCATGAATCCGAAGGCAACAGGAACGAACAGCGCCAGCGCCATCACCCAGACGGAAGAGGTCATGGAGATAATCGCCATTCCAAGGCCGAATGTGATCGCACCGACGGCCATGATTCGCTGCACCGCAAAACGATCCAGGAGGTAGCCGACCGGAAGCGACATCAGGGCGCCGCCGGTGAACAGGATCGGTATCGAACTGTTGGCGTCAGCCCGCGAAAGACCAAGCTCATGCTCAAGCGGCAAGACGAACAAGCCGGCAGCATAGCTTGTGCTGCCGATTGCCAGCATTTCCGTCAGGGCGGTCGCGGCGAGCACCCACCAGCCGTAATACACAGACGCGCTATAGCCCGCGCTACGTACCGCTTCGTTCTCAATCATTTCCGCCTGGCGTCCCCCGCCATGATCACGGTTTGAATTCTACCCGCGATAATTGCTAATAGCCCGGATCACACTCCCCGAACAAGTTTTGACCGATCGCTACCTGCTGGGCTTTCAATCTGCAGTCGTGGGCACAAGAGCGTCCACCAGAACTCCCATCGCCTCCAGCCCATCGAGGTCCAGGACGGTCTGGGCGATGCGCTGAACCTGTGCCGGGGGCATCGCGCGGCCCGCAAGTTTGGTGAATTTCGCAACGACATCCGCCGCGCTCGGGAAATGGCGTTCGCTGCCTCTGGGCGCCTCCACAACATCTTCCAGAATGGCGCCATCGGTGAGATGCACGCCGACCGAAACCATGTGGCGAAATTTTGCGCCGCGCGCCGTGATCGCCGGGTCCTCCTGCACCTCAACCTTCGCGGCGAGCGCAAGACGCGCGGGATCGGCCAGCATGTCTTGCGAAAACTGATCCACGAAAACGTCGCCTTCGAGCAACAGGGTCGCAATGCAGTAGGAGAGATTGAGCTGCGCGCCCGTCATGCCTTCGGGCCGGTAAGGCCAGCCCGCATGTTCGAGCGTCGCTTGAGAACAGCGGACGATGATTTTCACAATGTCTTTTGGGCCGAACGGACGGCGCTGTTGCATGTTTCGAATGGCATCCAGCGCCGTGTGATTGGTGCTCACGCAGGAATAAAGCTTGAGCGAGATGCGCATGGTCTCGAACCGTTCGCCCAAGCCGGAAATGAGCTCCTCCCGGTTGAAACGGTCGGTGGAGCGCGAAAATGTGGTGCAGAATCCGCCATACGGATTCTCGAAGACGTCCGTGATGCCGGTAAATCCGTTCTCGGCCAGAACGGCGGCATAAAATCCGCTCTGAGCGGATCGACCCGCGTGCATGCGCTTGACCATTGCGCCGAATTGCGCGGCCATCAGGCCAGCGGCTTGGGTTCCCGCAATGCCAAGCGCGTGGACTGTTTGTTGAGCAGAGAGCTTGAGTGCCGCGGCCGCGCCGGCCGCGGCGGAGAACACGCCGACGGTTGCGCCGGAGTGCCAACCTTGCACGATATGCTCCTGGCCCATGCACATGCCGACGCGTGGCCCCACCTCGTAGCCTGCCACCGCGGCGGTGAGAAAATCGCGCCCCGTCATGCCTGGATTGAGCTCGGCGAGCGCGAACAGAGGCGGCAAGGTCACCGCGCCCACATGCAGCACGCCTTGCCGGTGTACATCGTCGAGCTCGAAGCTTTGCACCAGCGTGCCGTTGACCAGCACCGCATGCGGCGCGGAAAACCGCTTGGTGCTGCCCCAGATCCGGCAAGCCTCGGTGCTGTCCAGCTTCGCAAGCGTCTCGATGAGGATTTGGCTCCATTCGAGATGGACACCGAAGATCGCGCAGCCGAGCGAATCCAGAATCAACAGCTTGATGCGATCTTTTACCTCGCCCGGAATGTCTTCATAGCGAAGGCCCGCGACGAAATTGGCGATTCCCAACGTAAACGCGTTATTGCCGGTTTGATCCTGGCTCATTCTCATCCTTCTAACTCACGCGCAGCCGCTCGGCCCCAAAGGCGCGCGGCTGGGCGGCTACCGATGCATTTTTCCGCGCGCAACGATCCAGCGCGATGCAAGCCGCCGCGACCACAAGGTCGGGCGCTGCGATGAAGAACAGGGCATAGTGAAGGGGAAATTTGGCAAGCAGATAACCGGCGATGACAGGGCCCAGCATTGCGCCAAATCGGCCCATGCCCGTTGCGTAACCCACGCCATTGCCGCGAATGATCGTCGGATAGAATCCCCCGACGATGCCGATCAGCGATTGATGGGTCGCCGATGCGCAGGCAACCGCAAGGATCGCAATCGTTGTCATCAAGTGCGGCGAGAGTCCGGGAATGGCCAAGGAGATGATCGCGGCTACCGCCATACAGGCCGACAAGACGCTGGCCTTGGGGCCGAACCGGTCCAGCAGGCGCGCAAGAACCAAAATTGCGGCAATCGCGCCGAGCTGCGAGTAAGAATAAGCCAGCGCCGCTTGCATTGGGGCAACCCCGGCTTGTTCCAGCACCACCACCAGCCAGGCAGTCAGAGTCAAATAGGTCATCGATTCGGCAAAGAAGGCCAGCCAGAGGATGGGCGTCGCGCTGCGCCGGTAGCCGCTGAACAACAGCTTCAGCGAGAACTCGGTCTCGCTGACGGGACGGCGGTACAGGAATCTCGCGTCCAGTGGAATCTCCATCTCGGGCGCGGCGCGCGCGACCATCTGGCGCAATTGGGGCGAGCCGGGCCGGGTAGCGGCCAGAAAGGGAATCGATTCGGGGAGCATCACGGCCAGCAACACGCTTAAGATCAATCCCGCCGCTCCCGCGACGAGAAAGACGATGGACCAGCCATATTCGGGGATCAGCCAGGCGGCGATCTGGCCGGTTGCGGCATTTCCCGAGGAATAGCCGACGAACACCAGCATGACGGAGGTGACGCGAAAACGCTTCGGCGCCGCCTCGGTCAGAAGCGCGACAATATTGGGGATCACGCCACCAATGCCCAAGCCCGCCAGGCACCGAAAGAAGGTGAGTTGTTCGATGGAAGTTGCGAACATTGTGAGGAGAGCCGGTATGCTGTAGGCGAGCACGCCGAGAACGGCGCCGAGCTTGCGGCCGTATCGGTCCCCGATATAGCCGAAGATGACGCTGCCGATGAGAATGCCGACGAAGACGGAGCCGAACACGATGCCCATGGCACCTGTTTCGGTATGGAAGGCTTTCAGAATCGCCGGCGCGGCGACATTGACGGTGCTGTAATCCAGCCCATCGACGAACAGAATCAGAAAACACAATCCAAAAGTCACGGCATGAAACCGTCCGAGCGGCCGGTTTTCCAGGAGTTCGCCGACATCGATTTCGGATTGCCGAAGATCGCTCAACCGCCGCTCCGCGTCCATTTCGGGGGATTGGTGGCTTTGATGCGGCGCGCTTCCTTGACGAGTTCCTTCACAGCGCCGGTGATGGGAAGCGACAGGCCCGCCTGATCCGCCATCTTCGACACGATCTGCATGTCCTTCAGGGCCCAGGTGAACGTCGTCTGATCCCAATCCTCAAGCGCCTTGGATGCGCCCGAGCTCATCATCAGGGCGCTTGCGAGGTTGGGCAGATCTATGCCGGTCGATTCCGCGATGCGTCCCGCCTCGATCAGACCGATGCTGTTCACCCAGAGGAGCAGATTGTTGATGGCCTTGCCCACCTGGCCGTGCCCGACCTCGCCGAGATGGGCAATGTCGGAGGAGAAAGTGCCGTACACCGGGCGGGCACGCTCGACTGTTTCCTTCCTGCCGCCAAAAAGAGCGAGCAGCTTTCCTTCGTCGGCGAACCAGCGGCCACGGCAGATCGGCGCGTCCAGAAAATCCAAGCCTATCGCCCGCGCCGCCGCGTCAAGCACCTTCACCGTATCGGGCGCCACCGTCGAGGACACCGCAATGACCGAACCTTTCGCGAGCGTCTGCAGCACGCCGTCCTTGCCGAGCGTGACCTCTCTCACCTCGTCATCATAGCCCACCCCCAGAATGACGAAGCTCGTCCGCTTGCCGAGTTCGGCGGGAGTCGACGCAGGCACGGCGCCCAGCTCGGTGGCTTTGTTCAGATTGTTGCGGTCGATATCGCAGGCCGTCACCTCATAGCCGCGTTTGATGAGGTGTTTGACCATCGCCAAACCCATCCGGCCGACACCGATAACGCCAACCTGCTCCATGTTTGCGCTCTTCCCTCCCCTCACACGTCGCTGCCATAGATCTTGGCCGCCGCGTCTTTCGAGACATACCCTTCCGCAATGTCTTGCAACACGGCCTCGCGGGCGCGTTTCGAAGAATCACCGTAGCCGCCCCCGCCGGCGGTCTGCAGCAGAAATCGCTCGCCAGCCTTCATATCGTAGCGGCCCGAAGCGCCGGTCTCGCGTTCCTCCCGCGTGCCGAGCTT
>DASQIQ010000010.1:0-5139 GCA_035631495.1 Micropepsaceae bacterium | reverse complement strand
TGCACGCATTACCATGGTCCGCTCGCCGACGGCATCTTGGTCGGGGACACCGTACGGTGTCCGTGGCATCACGCCTGTTTCGATCTTCGCAGCGGCGAAGCCCTGCGCGCCCCGGCCTTGAGTCCGCTCGCCTGCTGGTCGGTCGAGCAAAGGAGCGGCAGGATCTTCGTGCGCGAGCAGGCCGTGCAAGCGCAGCCAAAGCGCGTCGCGCCGCCGGGGGCAACGCCCGAGAAAATCGTCATCATTGGTGGCGGGGCAGCGGGATTCGCGGCGGCCGAGAGGCTGCGGCGTGCGCAATACCAGGGAAGCATTGTCATGCTGAGCAATGATGACGCGCCCCCCGTCGACCGGCCAAACCTTTCCAAGGACTACCTCGCAGGCACCGCGCCGGAGGATTGGGTGCCGCTACGCCCCGGCAGCTTCTATTCCGAGAACGGCATCGATCTGCGCCTTACGGCACAGGTCGCAGGCATCGATCCGCGCGCCCGCCAAGTCGCGCTCTCCAACGGAGGCAAGGTCCCTTACGACCGGCTGCTGCTGGCAACCGGCGCCGAACCCGTCCGATTGCCGATCCCCGGGGGCGACCAGCCTCATGTGTCGACGTTGCGCTCACTCGCCGACTGCCGGGCCATCATTGCGCGCGCAGGGGCCGCCCGCCGCGCCGTCGTGTTGGGCGCGAGCTTCATCGGGCTCGAATGCGCAGCGGCCCTGAGGACTCGCAACATCGAAGTCCATGTCGTCGCACCGGAGAAACGGCCGATGGAACGGATCATGGGCCCCGAGATGGGCGACTTCATCCGCGCGCTCCATGAAGAGCACGGCGTGATCTTCCACCTTGAGGATGTTGCGAACGCTATCGATGGAAAGCGCGTCAAGCTCAAGAGGGGCGCCGAGCTAGAAGCGGATCTCGTCATCATGGGCGTCGGCGTGCGCCCGCGGACCCAGCTCGCCGAATCTGCCGGGCTCAGTGTCGATCGTGGTGTCGTGGTGAACGACTATCTCGAAACCAGCGCGCCAGGCATCTTCGCGGCGGGCGATATTGCGCGCTGGCCCGATCCGCACAGCGGCGAGCGCATTCGCGTCGAGCATTGGGTGGTCGCCGAACGCCAAGGTCAGACCGCGGCGCTCAACATGCTGGGGGCCCAAGAGAAATTCACCGCTGTTCCCTTCTTCTGGAGCCAGCATTACGACGTTCCGATCAATTATGTCGGCCATGCGGAAGTCTGGGACGAACTCAAGATCGAGGGCGACATCCCGGCCAGGGACTGCGTGCTGCGCTTCAATCGCAAGGGCCGCACGCTCGCCGTGGCTTCGATCTATCGCGACGTGGAAAGTCTTGAGGCCGAGCTGACGATGGAAAACATCACCGTCTGAACGCGCCCGATCTATATATCGATGCCGGTGGCGTCATCCTGTCCCAACGCGAGGGGCGCCGCGTCTCCGAAATAGCCGGCCCTTCGCAGGATGTCTTCGGCGCGGCGAAGACATTCATCGACCTCGCGAAAGCCTTCGACGTCGTGAGCATGGCGGAACTTCCAGCTGATGATCGCATTCGCCAAAGCGCGCAAACAGTCTCGATCTTCGTTTCTGTCCAGCATTGTCGACCTACCCAATTCTTCTCGCACCGGCGTGTAAAGATATGCCGGAAGCGATGACGTGACAATTAATCCGCATACGGATTCTTCGCCGACCGGAGATTCACCCGTACCGGCGTGCCCGGCATCTTGAACGCGGTGCGCATCGCATGCACCAGATAGCGCAGATAGGATTCCGGCAGCTCCTTGAGCTGGCTGCCGAACAGCACGAAGGTCGGCGGACGCGCTTTGGCCTGGGTCATGTAGCGGATGCGCACGCGCCGGCCCTTGATCGCGGGCGGCGGATGGCGTTCCAGCGCGCCCTCCAGGAAACGGTTCAGCGCGCCCGTCGAGACCCGCATGTTCCAGATGCGTTCCGCGTCCAAGACCGCGGGCATCAGCCGGTCCATGCCTTCGCCGGTCAACGCCGATAGCCCGACAATCGGTGCGCCGGCGATCTGAGGCAGCAGGCGGTCGACCCGCTCGCGCAGGGTCTTGAATGCGGCGTTTCGGTCTTTCACCAGGTCCCATTTGTTCACCGCGAACACCAGCGCGCGGCCCTCGCGCGCGATCATGTCCGCGATGGTGAGGTCCTGCTTTTCCAAAGCATCGGCCGCATCCATCACCAGGATGACGCAATCGGCGAAGCGCACCGCATTGAGCGTTGAACCGACGGACAGCCTCTCCAGTTTCTCCTCGACCCGCGCTTTCCTGCGCAACCCCGCTGTATCGTGGAGCACAATGTCGCGCCCCTCGTGCTGCCATTCGGCAAGCACCGCATCGCGCGTGGTCCCGGCCTCCGGGCTCGTCAGCGCGCGTTCCTCGCCAATCAGACGATTCAGCAGGCTGGATTTGCCGACATTGGGCCGCCCGACAATGGCGAGGCGAAGGGGGCGATTTCCAGCTTCCGGCTCTTCCGGCTCAATGGCGCTGTCGCCGGCGGGGAATTGTGCAGCGTAGTAGGGCGCCAGCGCGTCGCGCAATTCGCCGATGCCCAAAGCATGTTCGGCGGAAACGGCGACAGGTTCGCCGAAGCCGAGCGCATAGGCTTCCATATTGCCCGCATCGGCGGCCGCGCTTTCGCTCTTGTTGGCGGCGACGATCACCGGCTTGCCGCTTTTTCGCAAGGCGTCGGCGACGATTCTATCGCCGGCCGTCAATCCGGTACGGGCATCGATCACGAAAAGGCAGACATCGGCATCCTTGATCGCCGCAAGTGTTTGCACGGCCATGCGCGCGGTCAGACTTTCCGCCGCGCCCTTGTCGAACCCGGCCGTGTCGATCAGGCGCAACTCCAGGCCCAGAACATTGCTTTCCGTCACCGCACGGTCGCGCGTCACGCCTGGCGTATCGTCGACAATGGCCAGGCGCTTGCCGGCGAGCCGGTTGAACAGCGTCGATTTTCCGACATTGGGCCGGCCGACAATGGCGACGGTTAGGGACATATCATTTCGGCCTCAGGCTTCGGCAGCCCGACCTTTGACGAGCCTGGGCCGCGTCGAGCCGCGTGACGTCATCTCAGCGCGACGAGCTGCGCCTCGTTGGTCAAGACATACATCATCCCATTCGCCACGACCGGCGGGATGAAGGTGCCGTCGGGAATGGCGGTCTCACCCAGCTTCTGGCCGGTGAAGGGCGAGAGCAATTCCGCCGTGCCGGTGGACGCGACGAGCACCAGGAAATTGGACACCAGCAGCGGGCCCGTCCAGACGATCGGATCGCGCTTTCCTGCGGGATCGCCGAATGCCGGCAATTGCGTCGTCCAGCGCACGCGCCCATCGCCGCGGTTCATGCATACGACTTGTCCATCGGTCGAGACGATGAAGACATATTCTCCCGCCACCAGAGGCGTCTGAATGCCGGCGATGTTGCGCGTCCAGGCGCGCGAGCCGGAACGGAAATTGATCGCCGCCAGCGTGCCGGAATGACTCACCGCAAACACCAGATTGCGATCGACGACGGGCCGCCCGGCAATGTCGTTGATGATGGTGAGCGAGGTTGTGTTGCCGGTGCGTGTCAGCGTGTCGGTCCAGGATGGCGTGCCGTTCTGAGCACGCAGAGCGAAGAGCTCACCGGAGCTGTAAGGCACCACCACCGTATCGCCCGCGACGCCCACGCTGGCGCTGGAGAGGATTCCTGCGCTCTCCACCGTGCCGTGATGCGACCACAGAAGGTGACCATCATTGACGTCAATCGCCTGGGTCTCATTCTCCTGGGTGATGATGTAAATCCGCCCGTCCACCACCACAGGCGCGGATCGCACCGGCACGACGGTGTTGGTCGACCAGATCTGCTTTCCGGTGTGCGCATCCAGCGCAAAGACGTTGCAAAAACCGGTCGCCGCATAGATTTTCCCGCCATCATAGGCGAGGCCGCCGCCAAAGCCTTTTGTCGGGTCGATGGAGCGGCTGGAGCCGAACAGGCCCAGACTGTACCAATGAGAAGTGCCCGCTTGGCCCGTCGGGGCGACGAACTTGTCCCAAACCGGTTTGCCGGTCTGGGCATCGAAGGCGAAGACATGGGTCTGCGCGTCCAGGACATAGACCATTCCCCCCGCGACGATGGGCGGCGCCGTCAGCCGTGAATCGCCGTCGGTGCCTTTGCCCGCCGAAACGCTCCATACCTGCGCCAGCGGTCCGTCGGCCATGAGGTTGCCCTGGACATTGTCGGGCGTTCCACCGGGCTGCGTCCATTCCGTGTTTTTCTTGGGCGGCGGCAAATCCATTTTGGAGGCCGCCAATTGCGGATCGGATGCGAGCTGGCCCTCCGTGGCGATGATCGAAATGCGCTCGCCCTGGATTTTCGTTTTCTTGGCGGAGACATTGAAGAAGTCCCCGATCGTCCGGAAGGTGCCGCAGCCGGCAAGAACGCTCACCGCCAGGATGAGAACAAGAGAGCACGCGATACGCGACTTCATTTCGGCTTTGTCCCCTGGCTTTGCGCTGCGCCGGCATTGGGCGCTTGTGCCGGCGGCGCGCCAATGGCGCCGTTCGGCGGGTTGGCTTTCATAAATTCCGCGATGCCGGCCGCGCGCTGGCGCAGGTTGGCCGGCGCCCCCGTGTCTTGCGACAGTTTTTCGTAAGCCGCCAATGCGGCGTCGCGCGCCCCGCCCTTGAGATCCATATAGGCGAGCACTTCCTGGGCCGCAAAGCGCCACGGGTTGTCCGCTGGGGTGAGGGGCTCGAGCAAGGTCACGATTTCCGGTTTGGCGCTGGCATCGGCGAGCGCCCAAGCCAGACGCAGACGCGCAGTGCTGGAAATGATGGGATCGGAGGAGGCCACCAACTCCCGCAACAAGGCGATGCCCTGATCGCGCTTGCCTTGCGCGAGATAGGTGCCGGCAAGCTGGAATTTGGCCAGCGTCGCGTAGCCCGCCGGTGCGTCCTTCGTCAGGGCGGCGAAGTCGGTTTCCGCTTTGGTCAGATTGCCGGATTGAGCCGTCTGCGTGGCCTGGCTGAAACGATCGGAGACCTGTTGACGCTGCGTGAGATCATATCTCTGCCAAGCTTGATAGCCGGCAACGGCCGCCACCAGCACCGCCGCCGCCGCGATGATGTAATTGCCG
>DASQIQ010000009.1:0-3042 GCA_035631495.1 Micropepsaceae bacterium | reverse complement strand
AGTCTTAAAAACGTTTTCGTTCATGCGGTTGTTATATTTGAACGCGCATTCCGAAATTGGGGTCGCGCGGTCACGCGCGAAACAATCTCGGGGAGGGGTAATGCCAGCACCCCTCCCCGAAATCTTCTTTTCGCCTTGGCTTCTAAACAGACGTTGGCCGATGCGCCTTCAGGAAGGAACGCACCTGGCGCACCGCGAGCGGAATCCGCTCCTTGGGCTCCTTCCAGGGGTACATGCTCACTTCGGCTTTCGGCGCCATCATCGCGCATTCCATGGCGACCTTGTAGGGATGTGCCGGGATGTCGTCCGGCATGACCAGGACCGGCGTCTGGCAATTGCGCACGAAATCGCGTGTCACGGTGAACGTGAAATCGGCGTTGGTGCGCCACATCTTGGTGAGGAATTTTTCCACTGTATCCATCGTGAGATCTGGCCGGCGCTTGACCAGTTTCGGACCCCAGGCGGTCATGCCGCCATCGTAGAGCAGGGTGGGCATTTCCGGGCGGAACCCGACGGGCTGGGCCGGCACGGCGGCAACGACGCGATCGGGCGCGCGTTTCAGCAGGTTCCAGATGAAAGGACCGCCGATGCAAAATCCCAGCACCATGAATTTGTTGACGCCCAGGTGATCCATCAGACCGAGGTGATCGTCTGCATAGGCATCCCATGGTCTGTCGACCTCGAGCGGGCCGGAGGATTCGCCCTCATTGGCGTTGCGCAGGTCCGCATAGATGCAGCGATATTCTCCCTTGAACTCCTCGATCGGGTTGAAGGGGCTGGTGGCAAGGCCGGCCATCCGCGATTCCAATCCGCCGCCCGCGATGAGCAGCAGCGGGAAGCCGGACCCAGCTTCGTCATAGCGGATGCGAACTTTGCCTTTTTCGTAGAAGCGCCCACCTTGCCCAGCCGGTGCGGCAAAGACTTGCGGCGCTGCGGCTACCGCTGTTGCCGCGGCACTCGCTGCCAGAATATCGCGTCTTGTCGGTTCCATGATGGGGGCCCTCCGTGATCAAGTGTTGCGGTAGGTCGCATGCGGCTCCAAGCGCCAGCGCGGGTGATAGATTGCGCGCGCACGCCAGCGTCGTAAAGACGGATTCTGACCCAAAAGGGGTAGTCGTCGTGGCGGAGGCACTGGAGTAGAGTGAGCGGTTCGTGGGTAGGGGACCATGCCGGCGGTGATGGCAGGAAAAAGCTTCCACCTGGGGGTTGCCGGTCTCGTATCGGCATGGGTCTTTGCTTGGCCCGCCATTGTCGCGGACGGAGCAACCACCATCCCCGACCTCTCGGGCCATTGGGCTCGTCCCTATCTCGGCTTTGAGCCTCCGCTGTCGGGGCCCGGCCCCATCGTCAATCGGGCGCGAATACTCGGCCAGAGCAACATCAATCAGTTTGTCGGGGATTACACCAGCCCGATTCTGAAACCCCATGCGGCGGACGCCGTGAGGAAGCATGGGGAATTGGAACTCAAAGGCCTGGTGGCTCCCAACCCGTCCAACCAATGCCAGCCGCTGTCGCCGCCCTATGTCTTGCAGCGTCAAGAGATACAGCTGATACAGCGAAAGAACGAAATCACGATCCTTTATTACGAAGATCAACAGGTGCGCCGTGTGCGCCTGAACGCCAAACATCCCGCCAAGCCGATCCCGACTTGGTATGGCGATTCCATCGGCCGGTTCGAAGGCGACACGCTGGTGGTCGATACGGTCGGCATCAAGGTCGGTCCGTATTCGATGATCGACTCATACGGCACGCCGCAGAGCGAGTCGTTGCACCTGATCGAGCGTTACCGGCTCATCGATCACGATGCCGCTCAAGCCGCCGCCCAAAACAGCGAACGGGAAAATCGCCGCCTTCTCGCCGACAACGTCCTGGGCAACGGTGTGGGCATCGATCCCGATGATAAGGGCAAGGCTCTGCAAGTTCAGTTCACGGTCGAAGATGAAAATATCTTCACCGTGCCGTGGTCCGCAATTTCGACCTATTGGCGCGGCTCCGGCGACTGGGTGGAACGCGTTTGCGCGGAGAACACGGTCGATTATTACGCGGGCCTGAGCACCGGGGTTCCGAGGGCCGAGAAGCCGGATTTTTGAGGCGTCTCTATGCTATCGTGTCAGGCATCTGGCAATTGTCGCTAAGAAAAGACGAGGCATCGATGTCCAAATCGGAGCGAAATACCGCGCTGCGCGCCGCGTTTTTGGGACTCGCCGTCGCGGCGATCCTCGCCTCGCCAACCCGCAGCACGCAAGGCGCCGAATCCATCCCGGATTTCTCGGGCATATGGTCCCACCCCTATCTCACCGGCTTCGAGCCGCCTGCATCGGGTCCCGGACCGGTGAAGAACAAATCGCGCCGCCCCGATGGCGTGGGAAACTTCCAACAGCTGGTCGGCGATTACACCAATCCCATCCTGAAGCCCGAGGCCGCCGAAATCGTCAGGCAGCACGGCGAGCTTTCACTATCGGGCGTGGGCTATCAAACGCCGAGCAACCAATGTTGGCCCGGCGGCGTACCTTATGTGTTTTGGGATTTCCTGGTGCAGCTGTTCCAGACTCCCGATCACATCACGATGGTTTACCGCCATGGCAATGAAGTGCGCCACGTGCGCATGAACGCGTCTCATACCGCGAAGGTGACGCCTTCCTCATATGGGGATTCGGTCGGCCATTATGAGGGCGCCACGCTGGTGATCGACACGGTGGGGATCAAAAAAGGACCGTTTGCCATGCTCGACATGTATGGCACGCCGTACACCGAGAAGCTGCACGTGGTGGAACGCTACAGCCTTGTCGATTACGACGCCGCCAAAGACGCGATGGAACGCAACGCCAAGGAAAATTCCTACGCCGGCCAGGGTTGGAACTTCGATCCCGACTACCGGGGCAAGGTGTTGCAGCTCCACTTCACGGTCGAGGATGAAGGCGTCTTCACCACGCCCTGGACGTCGACCATAACCTACCGGCCCGCGATCTATCCCTGGACCGAGCTCATCTGCGCCGAAAACCAGCGCGAATTTTATAACAACCGCGACTCCCTTATCCCGAC
>DASQIQ010000008.1:0-8509 GCA_035631495.1 Micropepsaceae bacterium | reverse complement strand
TGGCCGGTGGCGCGATCGACGATTTTTGTCGAAGCGCCCAGAAACACCCCCATGGCGAGCACGGAGCCTTCGCCGACCACAACGCCTTCGGCCACTTCGGAGCGTGCGCCCACGAAGCAATTGTCCTCGATGATCACCGGGCCGGCCTGAATCGGCTCCAGCACGCCGCCGATCCCGGCGCCCCCCGAGATATGGCAGTTCTTCCCGATCTGTGCGCAGGAGCCGACCGTCGCCCAGGTATCGATCATGGTCGCTTCGTCCACCCTGGCGCCCACATTGACGAAGGAGGGCATCAGCACGACGTTTTTGGCGATATAGGCCGAATGGCGCACGATCGCCCCGGGCACGGCCCGGAAGCCAGCGGCGCGGAAGCGGTTCTCGCCCCAGCCCTTGAATTTCGAGTCGACCTTGTCCCACCACGAGGCGCCGCCCGGGGCGCCTTCGATCATCCCCATGTCCTTGAGGCGGAAGGAGAGCAGCACCGCCTTTTTCAGCCATTGGTGGACGCGCCATTCGGCGCCCTCTTTCTCCGCGACCCTGACCCGCCCGGAATCCAGCGCCTCGAGGGCCGCCTCGACCGCTTGGCGCGATTTTCCCGTGCTCGTGGAGGAGAGGGTGTCGCGGGTTTCCCAGGCCCGGTCGATCAGGAGCTGCAATTCGCTGTCGTTCATAGAGGCGCCAATCCATTCATGAAAGCGGCAAAACGTGGCGGAACATGCGGGAGAGGTCTGGGGATGGCAAGGGCCGTTCCCGCCAGCCCTTTTGGCCTTAAAGAGGTCTTAAGTTCGCCTATGCGAGAACATTTCCACGGCCGCCGGTGCACCCTGGCGATTGGGGGAAATTTTGTTGAGTTTTCTGAAGCGTCTGCTGAAATCGAAGGAGCTGCCTGACAAGCTCTCCTACGAACAGGCGCGCTCGGTTCTGGAATCGAACAAGCAAAAGCTAGAAGAGGAGCTGGCGGAGCGCGCCGATGCCGAGCCGGAGATGCTCTATTATCTGGCCGAGCGCGGCGCGCCGACGGTCCGCCGCAAGGTGGCGGCCAATGCCAGCGCCCCGGCAGCCGCCAACCGATTTCTCGCCGAGGACACCGATCCGGAGGTTCGGGTCGAGCTTGCCCAGAAGATCGGCCGTCTTCTTCCCGACCTTCTCGCCTCCGAGCGCGAGCGCGTCTGCGAACTGACGCTCGAGACGCTGCAGCGTCTGGCCAGCGATCAATTGACACGCGTGCGCGCCATCCTTGCGGCCGAGATCAAATCGCTCGATTGCGTGCCCAAGGACGTCGTGCTCGCTCTGGCCCACGACGTGGAGGAAACCGTCAGCGTTCCGGTCCTGGAATACTCCCCGCTGCTTTCCGACAATGATCTTCTGGAGATCATCGCCACCGCGCGCGCGCAAAGCGCGCTCGTCGCGGTCGCCCGGAGGCGCGGCGTCAGCGAGAGAATCTGCGAAGTCATCGTTGCGTCGCTGGATGTCGAGGTCGTGTCGGCGCTCCTCGCCAATCCCAACGCCAGCATCCGCGAGAACACGATGGAGCGTATCATCGACCATGCCGAGCGTATCGCGGATTGGCAAAGCCCGTTGGTCAAACGGAGCGATCTGTCGCTTCGTGCGTTGAGGCGAATCGCCGGCTTTGTCGGCGCCGCGCTGTTGCGGGAATTGATGGAGCGCAGCGATCTCGACGAGGAATCGGTTCTTCATCTCAAGCGCAATCTGCGCGATCGGCTGGACCACGACGAGGAAGAAGCGGAAACCAAAGAGGACAAAGCCCGCGCCGCGGTGATGGCGGCTCAGGAGCGGGGCGAGCTGGACGAGCATTATGTCGAGGAAGCCGTCGAGGCCGGTCAGCGCGATATCGTGATGGAGGCTTTGGCGCTTCTTTCCGATGCGCAGCGCTCGGTCATCGAGCGCATCTTCTCTTCGCGCAGTTCCAAGGCGATTACCTCGCTCGCCTGGAAAGCGGGTCTGTCCATGCGCATCGGCTTCAAGATCCAGACCATGCTTTTAAAACTGCCGGCGGACGAATTGCTGCCGGCGCGCGCCGGCGTCGCCTTTCCGCTTTCCGAAGACGAGATGCGCTGGCACCTGTCCTATTTCGGATTCCCGAAGGAATAGGTTGTAGCCAGCTCCTCGCGCAACATCAGTTTTTTGCTTCAGGCGCAGCAGCCGAACGCGCAAAGACGATGGTCACGCGCGTGCCCTTTCCAGGGCTCGATTCGACCTTGAGGCTCGCCTTGGCGTTTTCGCGCAAGGAGCGGACGATCAGTGCGCCGAGCTTGCCCCTTTTGGGCCATTCAAGGCCTTCCGGAAGGCCGATCCCATCATCGGCGACAATCACCCGGCAACCATTGCCGTCAGCTAGGCTGTGCAATGTGATCGTGCCTCCACTGCGGCCTTGGAACGCATGTTTAAGCGAGTTTATCAGGAGCTCGTTGACGACCAGCCCGGTCGGCATGGCCACGTTTACCGAAACCGGATAGGCATCGACCTTTAGATCGAGGTGAATTCCTTCGACGGCGTGCGAATGCATCACCGAAGAAACGATTTCGCTGAGATAGATTCCGAGGTCTATCTCATCGCCTTGACCACGGTCCGACAACAATTTGTAGACGAGTTGAATCGATTCAATGCGCCCGGCGAGCCGGTCAAAGGGGGCGGTGTCTATGCGGCCCTGCGCGTTGCGCGCCTCAATGCGGAGCAATGCCGTGATCATCTGCAAGTTGTTCTTAACGCGATGCTGGATTTCCAGCAGCAGGGTGTCTTTCTCGCGCAGCTTCCGCTCGAACTCTTCACGCTGCGTCTGTCCGTGCGCACCAACCTCGACCAGCGCGGCGAGACGGAAAGCGGGCGTTCCGTTATCATCCACGATAACGTTGGAATAAGCATCGACAATCGCTGCTTCGCGTCCTGCCCGTTCGATCTGGAAGGTGCCGATGAAATCTTTGAATTCGACGACGGCTTCGCTCAAGTCACGCCTGTCGTCACTATCGCGCCGGCCCTGAAGCACATCCCACGATGCTCCCTCGACCTCGGCGGCGACATGACCGGATAGTTTCTCGAATTCGGGATTGGCGTATGCGATGCGCTCGCGACCCTTCATGTCCGAGACGATGATGGCGATAGGGATTTGATCCAGGAAATGCTTGAACTGCTCGCTCTCGAGAGCATTCGCCAAATCCGGCGCGGCAAGAAGGGCCTCGACTTGCTCCCCTTTATTTTCCTCTGCCGCCATGTCGCAGGTCGCAAACTTTTCTGATGCCGTTCATGAGATCGGACAGCTGTACTCTGTGGATGGGTTCAGAGCAAATCCGACGAAGGGAACTTTACGTTCGCTTCGGGACAGAATCCCAATAGGCGAAGCTTGATCTAGACGCGCCATCACCCGATGGAATAGGCCAACCCGTTTTGATCAACGTGAGTTGCGCGCTCCATTTCCATTGCGTTGCACATGGCCCCAAGAGGAGAGTAACGTTTCTTGGCGGATTGTGCGGCGGACTGGTGATGATACCATTCAGAGCGAGCAGATCAGGCCGGTTCTCGCGCGTGAAGCGGTTTCCGGGTTGGTCCGCCTTCCTCGGTATTGCTCTTGCGGTATGGTCTGCGCCGGCTTTCGCGGAAGCCGTCGATTTGGAACTCGTACTGGCGACGGACAATTCGCAGAGCATCGATTCAGCCGAAGCGGCCTTGCAGCGCCAGGGCGTCGCCGCGGCCTTTCGTAGCCCGGAGGTCGTTCGCGCGATTCAGTCCGGCTCGCTAGGGCGGATCGGTGTCGCCTATCTGGATTGGTCGAGCGCGCCTTACACCAGGATCGCGGTGAATTGGCGCGTCATCAAGGACAAGGCGAGCGCGGATGCTTTCGCGGACGCGCTTTTGAAGGCGCCGCCCGGTTTCGGCCGGGGTACGGCCATCGGCGAGGCTCTCGCTCTCGCAGCGCAACTGATCGAGACCAACGATCTCGAAGGAACGCGGCGCGCGATCGACGTATCCGGCGACGGGCCGAACAATACCGGCCGCCCTGTGGCGCAAGTGCGCGATGAGCTTGTCGCCCGCGGCTTCGTCATCAACGGCCTGCCCATCGTCACGGACGAATACGGCACGGGTGAATGGGGCGCCTATTACGGCGAACTCGACAAATATTACATGAACTGCGTCATTGGCGGCCGGGCAGCCTTTGCGCTGCCGGCAAAAGGCTTCCAGGAATTTGCCGTCGCCATCAGGCGCAAATTGGTGTTGGAGATTTCGGAGGCGTTACCCAGGACGCCCGCAATCCGCGTCCCTATCGTAAAAGTTGCTGCGGTTCCTTCGTCGCCTTCCGACAACCCTCTGCGTCGCGCCCCCGGCGCGAGCCAACCATCGTCCACGCAAAGCTGCGGCGGCGCCGGAAGGCTCAGAGGCTTCGGCCGGTTCTGAAGCTTTGCTCGACCTTTCGGGATAGGCCGATCATATCTTGATCTCACCCCGGATCGGCAGTCAGTCCGCTTTGATCAGGGTGCCACCTCGCGATAGCGACTCGGCTTTCGCCAAGGCGCCCATGCGCGAAATACTTGACCAAGGTCAATCGATAGCTCTTGCGAGAGCGTTACTCTTTTGTGCGTTTACAGTTGGGAGTTGCTTATGAAGGCTTTCGTCTACCTTGGCCCCGGTAATAAGCGAATTGAGGACAGGCCGAAGCCGGAGCTCAAAGCACCCAGCGACGCAATCGTGAAGATGACAAAAACCACGATCTGCGGCACGGATCTGCACATTTTGAAGGGCGACGTCGCGACATGCGCGCCAGGGCGTATTCTTGGGCACGAGGGAACGGGCGTGATCGATAGCGTCGGCACAGGAGTAACCACCTTTCGTCCCGGCGATCGGGTGTTGGTCTCCTGCATTTCGGCATGCGGCAAATGCGAATATTGCCGGAAAGGCATGTACTCGCATTGCTTAACCGGCGGGTGGATTCTCGGCAACGAGATTGATGGAACGCAGGCAGAATACGTTCGCATTCCGCATGCGGATACCAGCCTATATCCGATCCCAGCCGGCGCGGACGAAGAAGCGCTGGTCATGTTGAGCGATATTCTTCCGACCGGCTTCGAATGCGGCGTTCTGAATGGAAAAGTCGCGCCCGGCTCGACGGTCGCGATTGTCGGCGCCGGCCCGATCGGCTTGGCCACATTGTTGACGGCGCAGTTCTATTCGCCGGCCGAGATCATCATGATCGACCTTGATGACAATCGGTTGGAGGTCGCGCGGCGTTTTGGGGCGACAAGGACCGTGAACAGCGCGAGCGGGAAGGCTGCCGAGGAGGTTAAGGCGATGACCGGCGGCCGCGGTGTGGACGCCGCGATCGAAGCGGTCGGCATCCCAGCGACGTTTCTACTTTGCCAAGACATCGTGGCCCCGGGCGGCGTCATCGCCAATATCGGCGTGCATGGCTCCAAGGTCGATCTTCATCTTGAGCGCCTATGGTCGCACAATATCGCAATAACCACCCGATTGGTGGACACAGTCACGACGCCGATGTTGCTCAAGACGGTTCAATCCAAGAGAATCGATCCGAAACTCCTGATCACGCATCGGTTCAAATTCGATCAATTGCTGGAAGCCTATGAAACGTTCGGCCACGCGGCCAAGACCAAGGCCCTAAAGGTTATCATCTCGGGATAACCTCAAGGCCCGTCAATCCGCTTTGATCAGCGTGCCGGCGCCGTGCTCGGTGAACAATTCCAACAGCAGCACGTGGGGAATGCGTCCGTCCAGGATGACCGCGGCATGCACGCCCTTTTCCACCGCATCGACCGCGGTTTCGATCTTGGGAATCATGCCGCCCGAAATCGTACCGTCCGCCATCAGCGCGCGCGCCTGGCTCACCGTCAGATGCGAAATCACCTTGCCGTCGGAATCGAGCACGCCTTCGACATCGGTGAGAAGGATCAACCGCTCCGCCGCGATGGCGCCGGCCACCGCGCCCGCCACGGTGTCGGCGTTGATGTTGTAAGTCTCGCCTTTGGCGCCGACGCCGATCGGGGCCACCACGGGAATCAGATCGGAGTTGAGAATCATACGCAGGACCTCGGCCTCGACCCGCTCCGGCTCGCCGACGAAGCCCAAATCGATCGGGACCCGTTCTTTGGTCTTGGGGTCGATCCGGCTGCGCTCGGCTTTCTTGGCGAGGACCATATTGCCGTCCTTGCCCGAGACGCCAACCGCGCGGCCGCCCGCCGCGTTGATGCCCGATACGATCTGCTTGTTGATGGTGCCCGAAAGAACCATTTCGACAACTTCCATGGTGGCGGCGTCGGTGACGCGCAAACCGTCGATGAAGGAGGAGGGAATGTTGAGCCGTTTGAGCATGGCGCCGATCTGCGGACCGCCGCCATGCACGACGACCGGATTGATGCCGGTCTGTTTCATCAGCACGATGTCTTGCGCGAATTCCTCCGGCAACCCGCCTTCCATGGCATGGCCGCCATATTTCACCACGATGATCTTGTTATCGTATTGGAGGATGAAAGGCAGCGCTTCGACAAGCACGCGTGCGGTCGCGCGCCAGCGGGCAAGCCGGCGCAAATTTCCTTCGCGTGTGGTGTCGTCCTGCAGGGCCATGCGAATCCCCTAAGAAGCGCGAGGGCTTATAACGCAAAGGCCGGTGACGGGGCTATCCATTTAGGGGCGAAGGTAACCAGAGTGTCATTCCCTTCCCTCGCAATGCATATGCATTGCGGGGGGGCAATCCACCCAGCCGGGGATGACAAGAAAAAATGGGCTAGGACTCGGTCAGGGCGGCGAGGCGGGCGCGAAGCTCGGCTATCCCCTGACCCAAGACCGCGGAGGTGACGACAAGCTCGGGATGCGCTGCGCCGTGGCGCAAGGAGTCTTGGAGGGTCTTGGACTCGACCTTGGCAAGCTCGCCGGGCTTGAGCTTGTCGATCTTGGTCAACACCAATTGGTAGGACACCGCCGCGCGATCCAGCAAATCCATCACGTCCGTGTCGTTCGGCATCAACCCGCGGCGCGAATCGATGAGGAGCACGGCGCGGCGTAAGTTAGGCCGCCCGCGCAAATAGGCGAAGATCAGCTCGGTCCAGCGCGCCGAATCGGCTTTGGAGACGCGCGCATAGCCATAGCCGGGCAAATCGGCCAGCATCAGCCTTCCACCCAGGCGGAAGAAATTGATCTCGCGCGTGCGGCCCGGCGTGTTGGAGACGCGCGCGAGCGTCTTGCGCCCCGTCAGCGCGTTCACCAGGCTGGATTTGCCGACATTGGATCGGCCGACGAAAGCCACCTCGGGAAGCTCGGCCGGCGGAATGCCGTCGAGGCTGGCCGCGCCCAGAACAAAGTCGCAAGCTTGTGCGAAGAGAAGACGCCCGCGCTCCTCGGCCTCGTCTTCCCGCGCGGGAGCATCGGCTTCGGTCATCAGTCCGGCGGCCCTGCGGGCTTTTCCGGAGCCTGGCCGCGGCGCAGCCGCGCCCCCATGCCGCGCAAGCGATCCAGGAAATCGACGGGCGTGCCGGTCGATTTCATGATCACCACCTGCTGGATGATCGACAGAAGATTGTTCCACGTCCAATAGATCACCAGCCCGACCGGGAAGTTCGCCAGCATGAAGGTGAAGATCAGCGGCATGAAGCCGAAGATCTTTTGTTGCACCGGATCGGCCGGAGGGGGATTGAGGTTGGTCTGCACCCACATGGTGGCGCCCATGAGGATGGGAAACACGCCGAGCATCAGGAATTGAGGCGGCGTGTAAGGAATGAGACCGAAGAGATTGAACAAGGATGTCGGATCGGGCGCGGAAAGGTCCTTGATCCAGCCGAAAAACGGCGCATGCCGCATGTCGATGGTGACGAGCAGCACCTTGTAGAGCGAGAAGAACACCGGAATCTGGATCAGCATCGGCAGACAGCCGGAGATCGGGTTCACTTTCTCCTTGCTGTAAAGCTGCATCATCGCCTGCTGCTGCTGGACCTTGTCGTCCTTGAAGCGTTCGCGCAGACGTTCCATCTCGGGCTGCAGCTTCTTCATCTTGCTCATTGCCCGATAGGAGGTGTTGGCAAGCGGGAAGAAGAGCGCCTTGACGAAGACGGTGAAGATCAGGATCGCGATGCCGAAATTCCCGACATAGCGATAGAGGAAATCGATCGCCTGAAAGATCGGTTTGGTGATGACGGCGAACCAGCCCCAATCGACCGCCATGTCGAAACGCTGAATTCCCAGGCTCGTCCCGTATTCGTTGACCAGGTCCACGACCTTGGCGCCGGCGAAGAGGTGGTGAATCACAACCTGCGAGCCGTTGGGCGCCACCGTCTTGGGCTTCATGGTGAAGTCCGACTGATAGGCCTTTACGCCATTCGCATCATAGGCTTTGTAGGTCGCGGTGAAATCCTCCGACTGCGGAGGAATGGCGGCGGCCATCCAATATTTGTCCGTGATGCCGAGCCAGCCGCCTGTGCTTTCGAAGTGCTGGGTGTCGTTGTTCTTGCCGAGGTCGTCATAGGTCGGGTCTTTGAGTGTGCCGCCCAGAACG
>DASQIQ010000007.1:0-5678 GCA_035631495.1 Micropepsaceae bacterium | reverse complement strand
GCGATCGGCACGGGCGCTTATGGCTGGCCTGCGGATATCGCTGCGAAGCTCGCCTTGGAACGGGTGACGGCGCATCTCGCCGCTTGGGCGATTCAAACGCGAATCATCTTCTGTTGCTACAGCCGCGCAGACCGTGAACGCTACACTGGCCTGATCGCGAGTCTGAAGGATTAGAGCTGAGTGCAGTCACATCAAGCAAAATTGTCATGCCCGGCGAGCGCGAAGCGCGAGGGAAGGGCATCCATTTGCTGAAGAGAATACTCGGTCTTTCTCGAAATAGATTCCCTTCCCCTCGCAATGCTTTCGCATTGCGAGGCCGGGAATGACACGCTGTTTTTCAATCTGCGGGACTAAGTCTTCAGCGTCCGCCGGAAAGGGTGGGCGGGATAGGCGCCGAGAATCTTCAGCGACGAGGTGAAGAATTTCAACTCCTCAAGCGCGAGTTGCAGATTGCGTTCCTCGGGATGCCCGTCGACATCGGCGAAGAACTGGGTCGCGTTGAAAGAGCCCTCGAGTTGATAAGACTCCAGTTTGGTCAGATTGACTCCGTTGGTCGCAAACCCTCCAAGCGCTTTGTAGAGCGCGGCGGGGACATTCCGTACACGGAAAATGAAGGTCGTGATCACTGCCTGACCATTGTTCTTGGCCGTCTCCGGCTCTCGCGACATGATGAGAAAGCGCGTCACATTGTGATCCGCATCTTCGACATCGGCCTTCAAGATGACGAGGTGATGGATTTTGGCGGCGAGCTTGGAGGCCACCGCGGCCAGAGTCTTGTCTTTGACTTCCGCGACATGGCGCGCCGCTCCCGCGGTGTCCGCCCAGAGCTGCCGCTTGAGGCCCATGTCGCGGACGATATTGCGGCACTGGCCGAGCGCGGGCTCCTGGCTGACCACGGTCTTGATGGATGCAAGTGTCGCTCCGGGCACGGCCATCAATTGATGGCGAACCCGATGGAAATGCTCGCCCAGGATATGGATCGGCGCGTCGGGCAGGAGATGGTGGATGTCGGCAATGCGGCCATGGAGGGAATTCTCGATCGGGATGAGTCCCAGATCCACCACGCCTTCGCGGATGGCGGCGAAGGCGTCCTCGAATGTCGACGCGCCAACTGCCTCGCAATGGGGCAGCGCCTCAAGCGCTGCGAGATGCGAGTAGGAGCCCGGCTCGCCTTGGAAAACCACGCGGCGCGCCTGCTTTATCAGCGATATCTCGGTCATGCGGGAAATCTGCTCATGAAAGCAATCTTCTTGCCCGTTCCAAATCCTCCGGAGTGTCGACGGACAGCGGCACCGCGTCAATGTAAGCGACTTCGATGCGCATGCCCGCTTCCAACGCGCGCAATTGCTCCAGTTTTTCGCGTTGCTCGAGGGCCGAGGGCGGCAGGGCGACGAAGCGCGCCAGCGCGCTGCGCGTAAAAGCATAGATGCCGACATGGTGAAAGAGCGCCCCATCGCCCGACGGCGCCCGCGCTCGCGTGAAATACAGGGCACGCCCCCGCCGCCCCTCCTTGTCCCAGGCGACGATGGGCTTCACCACATTCGGATTGTCGCAATCGCCGGCGTCCAGGATCGGCGCGGCAAGCGTCGCGATATCGGCGCCGCTCTCGCGCAAGGTTGCGGTCACAATTCTCACCGCCGCCGGATCGAGCGCCGGCAGGTCGCCCTGCAGATTGATGACGGCATCGAACCGCCTCTCGGGATCGTCGCTCTCAAGCGCTTCATGCACCCTATCCGAGCCGGAAGGCAGATCAGGGTCGGTGAGCACGGCGCGTCCGCCCGCGCGTTCTACCGCCGCGACGATGACTTCATCCGCTGCGGCGACAAGGACAGGGCCGATCCCGGCCTTCACCGCCTGACGCCAGACGCGCACGATCATGGCTTCCCCGGCGATATCGGCAAGCGGCTTTCCAGGAAGCCGCGTCGAGGCCATGCGGGCGGGTATGACGACAATCGTATTCATGGGCGAATGTCTGCCTTATGCGACGCTTCGCCGCAATGACGCTCGAGGGCCGCTGGGTAATGTCGCCCCGCACAGCTAGTGTGGCGAATTTCGGAATTCGCAGCTCTCGGAACGGCTCTTCCGAGCAAATTGCCACACTAGCAATCTAGCAATCTATTGATTCTAGTGTGGTTCTCGAATTTGAAGTTCCCCAACACGGATGCCATTCTGATTTGCAGGACCTTCAAATTCACCATACCAGCGGGCTATCCCCGATTCGGGATTGGCCGCTCGTAACAGCCAGTTTGCGAAAGCCAAGCCGATGGATTCCCACGAGTGGAATAAGATCATAGGTAGCGTGCTCGGCACGGTCCTGTTCGTGGTCGCGGCGCACATCGCAAGTCAAGCGGTGTATTACGCGCCGCCACCGGCCAAGCCGGCCTATAACGTTCCGGGAGTCGAAGCAAAGACCGAGGCGCCAGCGGCCGCGGCTGCACCCGCCGCCGAAGCGGCGCCCGATTTCGGCACCGTGCTCCCCATGGCCGATGCGATGGCCGGCGCTTCCATCGCCGAGCGTTGTGCGGCTTGCCATGATTGGGCGAAAGACGGACCGAACAAGATAGGGCCCAATCTGTTCGGCGTCGTCGGACGGCCCAAGGCGAGCCATCCCGGTTTCGATTATTCCGCCGCCATGAAAGCGAAAGGCGGCAATTGGTCCTATCCCGACCTGTTCAATTTCTTGCGGCAGCCTGCGGTCTTCCTGCCCGGCACGAAGATGAGCTTCGCCGGGCTGCCCAAGCCGCAGGACCGGCTGAACGTGATGGCGTTCTTACGGATGCAGGCCGATACGCCGGCTCCCTTACCCGCCGCGGGCGCTGCACCGGCGCCTTAGAGCCGTTTGATCGTACGGATCGGCAGGCCTTCACTGGTCAGCGTGCGCTCGCGCACCTCGGCCAGCTTCTCGACGGAAACCTGCATCGTGAAGCCATTGGCGTGAATCAAGCGCTCGCGGTCCAACATCAGACCGACATGGCCCTTCCAAAAGATCAGGTCGCCGCGCTGCAGCTTGGCCCCTTCCGCAAGGGCAATGCCCAGCTCCGACTCCATCATATCGGTGTCGCGCGGGGACCGAAGTCCGCCCGCTTCCATGGCGGTCTGCACCAGGCCGGAACAATCGATGCCGGCCGAGGTCTTTCCCCCCCATAGATAGGGGACGCCGACAAAACGTTCCGCCACGGCAACCCAATCGGCTGCCCGCCCATCGACCGGTGCAAGATGCGGGGAAAATACATAGGCGCCGTTGACAAGGCGCGCGAAACGGCCCTCCGCGTCCGCCACCGCGACTTTGGCGTTCATCGGCAGCATCTCGAAGGCGCCCTTCTTGACGTCGGGGGCGCGCAAAAGCGGAGTCGCAAGCGAAGTCACCCGGTGAGTCGCAGCCAGTGGGAGCGCGAAACATGCCGCGCGCGCGTAACCGACATAGGAATCGCGGCTCGCCTGGCCCCATACCCAGCCGTCCTTCTCTTCGTAGATGGTGAAACCCTCACCGAACAGAAGCTGCGTCTGAAGCCCCGAATCCTCCGCCGGCGAGGCATAGAGACCTGCGATGCCGTGGGCGACTTGCGCCGAGCGCCCTTCGACGAAACTGTTGGCAGAGACCTTCCCTTTGAGATGAGCCGCCGCGAGATCGACTCGCGCGGGCGTCAACCGGCGATCCGGACTCGCGCTCACCGATTCTGGCCGTAACGCGACGCGATCATGGCAAACATGGCGCGAATGGCGTTTGCTTCAGCGCCCTTGCGCCGTCCGGGCTTTGGCCGGTCGGTCCACGCGGGAATATCGAAATGCGCCCAGCTTTCGGTCTTGGTGATGAACCGATTGAGGAAGAGCGCTGCGGTAATCGCGCCGGCCAGTGGATAATCGGGTGCGTTGTTGATGTCCGCAATGGTGCTGTCGACGGCCGATTCGTATGACCGCCACAAAGGAAGCCTCCACACCGGATCATTCTCCGCATTGCCGTGGCGGATCAGATCTGCCGCAAGGCTTTCATCATCGGTGAAGAACGGCGGGAGCTCCATGCCGGTCGCGGCGCGCGCCGCGCCGGTGAGAGTCGCAAGGCAAAGCATCAGCGCGGGATTTTCGGTATCGGCCTCCGCAAGCGCGTCCGCCAGGACGAGTCGGCCCTCCGCGTCTGTGTTGCCGATCTCGACAAAGAGTCCCTTGCGGCTGGCGAGCACGTCGCCGGGACGATAGGCCGAGCCCGAAACGCTGTTCTCCACCGCCGGCACCATAACGCGCAGCCGCACCGGAAGATTGGCAGCCATGATCATCTGCGCCAGGCCCAGAACACAGGCGGCGCCGCCCATGTCCTTTTTCATGGTCGCCATGCCTGAGGCATTCTTCAGATCGAGTCCGCCGGTGTCGAAGCACACGCCCTTGCCCACCAGCGTGACTTTGGGATGTTCTTGCCTGCCCCAGACGATATCGATGAGCCGCGGGATGCGCGTGCTGGCGCGTCCGACGGCGTGGATCATTGGATAGTTCGCTTCCAGCAACGCGTCGCCGGCAATCACGGTGATGCGGCACCCGAACCGCTCAGCAAGCGAACGCGCCGCCTGTTCCAATTCCGCCGGGCCCATATCATTGGCCGGCGTATTGATGAGATTGCGCGCCAAGAACACGCCTTCGGCAATCCGCGAAACCGCCTCCCCATCCACGCCGTTTGGGATGACCAGCCGTGGATGCTCCTTGCGCGCGGATTTCTTGCGCTGGCCGCGATAGCGCTCGAACGCATAGGTGCCGATGGCCCAGGCATAGGCGGCACGCCCGGCACCGAAAGCGGGCGGCACATCGCCGAGCCGGTAGAAACCCGCCGGCAGGCGCTCCGAGAACAGCGCCAATGCGTGGGGATCGCGTCCGGGGCCCAAGCCAAGCACCGCAGCACCAAGCGCGCCCGCTTCGTTGGGCACCAATACGAGCTCGCCTTCCTTGGCCGCGAATCCTGTGGCACGCAGCCAGCGCGCCTCTCCGGAACCGAGGGAAGAAATGAACCGCTCCTGATCCTTCGGCAGGACCGCATGCAGAAGAACCGGCTTCTGCTCGCCCAATTCGGCTTCGGTGGCGAAAACGCTCAGCATGAAAGCTTGGACCCTTGCTGGAAGCCGTCCTTATAGGAATGGTAAGACGGCTCCGCAATGCGGCACGCCCTCAGGCCGCGGAGGAAGAACCGATGGCTGCGCGTTACACGCTCTATATTGGCAGCAAGAAGATTTCTTCTTGGAGCTTACGGCCGTGGCTGGCGATGAAGATGGCGAAGCTCGCATTCGGCGAAGTGCTCATTCCCCTGCGCAAGCCCGAATCCAGCTCCCAAATTAAGGTGCATTCTCCCTCGGCCAAGGTGCCCGCGCTCGGAATCGAAGAAGGCGGCCTCTTAAGGACGGTCTGGGACAGCTTGGCGATTTGCGAAACCCTCGCGGAACGTCACCCCGAAGCGTGCCTGTGGCCCGAGGATTCCACCGCGCGCGCGGAGGCCCGGAGCATCGTCGCCGAGATGCATTCGGGCTTTGCCGATTTGCCCCGCGTCCTGCCGATGGACCTTGGCGCGCGCTATCCGACTCCGCCGCTCGACGATGCGTTACAAATGCAGATCGCGCGCATTGTCGAATTGTGGCAATCGGCGCTGGGCCGATATGGAAAGAGCAGCGGCTTCCTGTTCGGGCATTTCACGATTGCCGACG
>DASQIQ010000006.1:0-3090 GCA_035631495.1 Micropepsaceae bacterium | reverse complement strand
TAAAGGCTCTCCTCGGTTTTGAAATGTTCAAAATTTCTCACCGTGGCCGCCTCTGAGGGCGCCATGGCGGGCTGGGAAAAAACCAAAGGGCGCTGCTGCTGCAGCGCCCTTGGATTTGCGGCCCGGGACGAAGTCTCAGGGCCGACCAGCCCGGCGGGCGGGCCCGTCATAAAGGCCTGTCCTTGGCGAGGAAGGCCATGGTTAACATCGGACGCCTTTGCGGTTGGGTCAATCTTGCGGGCAAAATGTGATCGCACGCCGGCTCCCTAAGGCCCTGCTTGCACCTCTCCGCCATTAGCCGGAAAAGAAGGATGGAACCGCCGATCCGTGGCAGCCGCAGGCATGGAATCTGACCACCAGTTATTCGCCAAAGTCGCACGACGGCTGATCCCGCTCATGATGGCGCTCTACACGGTCAGCTTTCTTGACCGCGTGAATGTCGGTTTCGCGGCTCTCACCATGAATAAGGATCTCGGCTTTACGCCCGAGATTTATGGTTGGGGCGCGGGGATTTTCTTCTTCGGTTATTTTCTGTTCGAAATCCCCAGCAACGTGATCCTGACCAAGGTCGGCGCGCGGCGCTGGATTTGCCGCATCATGGCAAGCTGGGGCGTGATCTCCGCGGCCAACGCCTTTGTGCAGGGGCCGACAAGTTTCTACGTCTTGCGATTCCTGCTCGGCCTCGCCGAAGCGGGTTTCGCGCCCGGGATGATCTTTTATCTTTCGCTGTGGTTTCCCGCCCGGTTGCGCGCCCGTTATGCCGCGGCCTATTTCCTTGCGATACCATTGACCAATGTGATCGGCGCGCCGGTCTCGGGCCTTATCCTCGGCGCCGATGGTGTGCTCGGCCTTCACGGCTGGCAATGGCTCTTTGTCCTCGAAGCCTTGCCCGCGCTCGTACTGGCCGGAATCGTCTTCTTCTTCCTTCCCGATGGCCCAGCCGATGCGCATTGGCTGTCTACGCGCGAGCGCGAGCAGATCGCGGGCGAGTTGTCACGGGAACGCGAGGCCGAGGACGATCATCTTCATGATGTCCGGTCTGCCTTGATGGATTCACGTGTACTTTTGTTGTGCGCAATCTATTTCGGCATCGTGGTCGGACTTTACGGCATCGGCTATTGGCTGCCGCAAATGATCCAGGGCATGGGCTTTTCGAATCTCGCGATCGTGGCTCTCGTCGCGCTGCCCTATGCGGCGGCTGGCGTGGCGCAATATGTTTGGGGCCGTCTCAGCGACATGAGCGCCGAGCGCGTCTGGCATGTGGCGTTGCCCGCTGCGCTCAGTGGTTTCGCATTCGCGATCTCCGCCGCGCTGCAATCACCTGCCATCGTGCTGGTGGCACTTGCCGTGGCCGCGATCGGCATCTGCTCGACGCTTGCTCCGTTCTGGGCCATGCCCCCGCAATTCCTCTCCGGCAAAGGCGCTGCTGCCGGCATCGCCGCGATCAACGCGGTTGGCAATCTCGGCGGCTTCATCGGCCCCTACGCAGTGGGCTGGGCGCTACAGGAAACCGGCAATTATTCGGGCGGCATGATGATTCTCGCGGGCTTCCTTCTTGCCGCCGCCGCGCTTGTCCTGGCCATGGGGCGGTTTAGACGGTTTGCGCTAGCGGCTTCCTGATTTTTCTTCTTCTTCGAAGAAAAAGCGGATGGATTCGGCGAATTGGGCGAAGAACGCGAACAGGTTCCACGATATCGCCAGCATAACCGGGCCGCCGAATGGCGCAAACGGCCAGCCGGCGGCATTGGCCACCAAACCAGCGTTGATGAGGAGGCCAAGGGCCATCTGGACCTTGACCCGCGTGAGCAGCGGCCCGCCCTCGGCCGCCCGCCATTGGCTCGGCACCAGAACGATCAGCACGGTCGACTGAGCGGCGATCAACACGCTCGCGATCTGCCATGTCATACGCTCGGAAAATCCCATCCCGAACAGCAAGGGCGAAAGCAGCGCGTTCATCGCCGTCACCATGCCCGACGTCACATAGGATTGCGCGACCCAGAGATGGAACTTCGACAGGCTCGCCCCGCGCATTTGCCGCAAGGTCATCAGGATGGCCGCGAAGCCGGCAAAAGTGATGCCGACCTGAGCCAGCGTGTAGAAATAGCTTGAGCCTGGTAAATCCATGATGCCCTCCCGGTCGTGTGGTGAATTTGAAGTTCCTACGATTTTGATGGCATCCACGCTTTAGGAACTTCAAATTCGAAAACCACACGAGATTCAATAAATTGCTAGTGTGGCTTCAAACCCGAAATTCGCTCTGGGTTTTGCGCCAGGCACGGCGAATTTCGGATTTGCCACACTAGGAAGGCTATCTTGCGTCAGGCGTCATCCCAATTTAAGGGGCAGTGCGTCAGGAGGACATATTGAGAGCGTTTATCTTTCCCGGACAGGGCAGCCAGGTCGTCGGCATGGGCAAGGCGGTCGCCGATGCCTTCCCCGTCGCGCGCGAGGTGTTCGCGGAAGTCGACGACGCGCTCGGCCAGCACTTGTCGCGTCTGATGTGGCAAGGTCCGGAAGGCGATCTGATGCTGACCGAGAATGCGCAGCCCGCGATCATGACCGCATCGATGGCGATCATCCGCATGCTGCAAAAGGACGCCGGACTCGATTTTTCCCGACACGCACGGGTCGTCGCCGGCCATTCGCTCGGCGAATATTCGGCGCTGTGCGCGGCCGGGGCCTTCACGCTTCCCGAGACCGCGCGTCTGGTCCGTTTGCGCGGCCAGGCCATGCAGGCCGCTGTTCCGGTCGGCGAGGGGGGGATGAGCGCGTTGATCGGGATCGATATTGAAGCCGCCGAAGCTGCCGTCAAAGAGGCAGCGGAACTGGGTGTTGTGGTCGTGGCCAATGACAATGCGCCGGGCCAGATCGTCATCTCGGGGGCGCAGGCGGCGGTCGACAAGGCCGGCGAAATCGCCAAGACCAAAGGCGCCAAACGCGTGATCCCCCTTTCGGTCAGCACACCCAACCATTCGCCGCTGTTGAAATCCGCCGGCGAACGGATGCGCGACGCCCTTGAGGGCGTGACTATCCGTCCTCCGGCCGTGCCGGTGGTAGCCAATGTCACCGCGACCGAAATCGCCGATCCCG
>DASQIQ010000005.1:0-5208 GCA_035631495.1 Micropepsaceae bacterium | reverse complement strand
GCTGACGACGCCCTCGCGCGCGCTGCCGCCGCGCACATGATCGCGGGCCGGATCGATGGCGCGCAGCAGTTTCGAAGGGGCGGACTCACTGGCCATTGTGCACGGACCTCGGCTCTTGCGTTCCGAAAGGACGCCCAGTTTTGGCTTTGCCCGCAAACGGCGAATTGCGCAATGGCATCTTGTCGAACCGCTCCCATATATAGGCCGGCACCTATTCCTTGCGAGCGCGATTGGAGACCTCAGGGTGGCCGCGACCGCTAAGGATTCCTGGGGAAAGCGCGATTCTGATGGCTTCACCGCAAGCGTCGATATTGGGAACACGCCGCGAACAGGCGTTCCCGATCCTGGAAAAAGCCGAGATGGAGCGGCTTTGCCGCTTCGGCCAGAAGCGCATCTACGGCGCGGGCGAATATTTGGCGAAGGCCGGCGAAATCGGCCCCGGCATGTTGCTCATTCTCACGGGTGAGGTCGTCGTCACCCAGCGTGACGACTGCAAGCCTCACGATCCCATCGTCACCCACGGCCCAGGTTCATTTTCTGGTGAGCTGGCACAGCTCTCGGGGCGGCCAGCCCTGGTGGACGCCGTAGCCCGGACCGCCGTGGAAGCCTTGGTCATCTCCCCGCACAGACTCTCCGATCTTCTGGTGGAAGAGGCCGAACTTGGCGAGCGCATCATGCGTGCCCTCATCCTGCGCCGCGTCGCTCTGCTGGACGCGGGGGTCGGAGGCCCGATCATCGTCGGCTCCGCCGACAATGGCGATGTTCTTCGCCTGCAGGGCTTCCTGGCGCGCAATGGCCACCCGAGTGAAAGACTTGATCCCGAAGCCGACGCGGAAGCAAAGGCCCTGCTCGAACGCTTCCATATTGAGTTTTTCGAGCTTCCCATCGTTCTGTGCCCGAATGGGCAAATGCTGCGCAATCCGAGCGAAGTCGAACTTGCCCGCTGCATCGGTCTGGTCAGGCCGCTCGACTCCACCAAACTCTATGACGTCGCGATTGTGGGTGCCGGCCCGGCCGGTCTTGCGGCGTCCGTCTATGCTGCGTCCGAGGGGCTTTCGGTGCTGGTGTTGGATCGCCATGCGTTTGGCGGTCAGGCCGGCGCCTCGGCGCGGATCGAGAATTACCTTGGCTTTCCAACGGGGATTACCGGCCGCGCCCTGATGGGCCGTGCCTACACGCAGGCGCAGAAGTTCGGAGCCGAAATGGCGATTCCGGACGAGGTCGCGCATCTGGAAGCCAACGCCGCTACGGACGGTGGCTTCGTCGTGGCCCTTTCCAACGCCGAACGCGTCCGCGCCCGCACGATCATTATTGCCAGCGGCGCGAAATATCGCCGCCTCGATATCGAGAACCTTTCCGCTTTCGAAGGCTCATCCGTCCACTACTGGGCTACGTCGTTGGAGGGACGGCTGTGTGCGGGACAGGAAGTGGTGCTCGTGGGCGGCGGCAATTCCGCGGGCCAGGCCGCGGTGTATTTGGCGAGCCAAGTCGCGAAAGTTTGGATGATCGTGCGCGGACCGAGCCTTGCGGCGAGCATGTCCCGTTACCTTATCGAGCGCATCACGGCGCTCCCCAATGTCGAGGTGCTGACGCAGACCAAGCTCAGCGCTCTGGAAGGCGAGGGCGGGGCTTTGCATGCGGTCCGCTGGCGGCACCTTCCATCGGGCGAGGAGACCACACGGCCGATCCGTCATCTTTTTCTTTTCATCGGCGCGGATCCGAACACGTCATGGCTGTCGGGTTGCGTGGCGCTGGATGGCAAAGGTTTTGTCCGCACGGATGTGGATCTCGGACCGGGACGTCCTGCGCTGGAGACTAGCCATCCGGGAGTGTTTGCCATTGGCGATGTTCGCTGCGGCTCGGTCAAGCGGGTGGCAGCCGCAGTGGGAGAAGGCGCCCAGGTGGTGGCGGCAATTCACGCTTATCTGGCTCGGACCGCCGCGAGCCCGCCGGGACCGCAAATCGAGGGAGAGCGTGATGGCTGACACCTGCGTTCATGCGGCCGGAGTGCGAAAGGTCAAACCCAGCGCGCTCGGCTGCGAAGAATGTCTGAAGATGGGTTCGCGCTGGGTGCATCTCAGGCTCTGCCGCACCTGTGGCCATGTCGGTTGTTGCGATGACTCGCCCAACCGCCACGCCACAAAGCATTTCCACGCAACACGACATCCCATCATTGAAGGCTACGACCCGCCGGAGGGATGGGGTTGGTGTTATATCGACGAGGTCGTGCTCGATCTTTCCGACCGCATGACGCCGCACAATGGCCCCATTCCGCGCTATGTCTGAAGGCGAGCCGCCCGATCAGAAATCCGGAGTCTTGGCCTGCGGCATGGCGTATTTCTCCGTGTCGAAATGGTTGCCGTTGTTTTCGGCGCAGACGAATTCCTCGATTCCCCCCTTTTGGTTGCGGTAGCGCATCATCCCTCCCCATTGCACGGTGAAGGCGCCCGGGTCTTCGACCGTAAAGCTGACCTCGATGCCCTTATTTCCGCCTGCCGCACCGCCGCCCCGGCGTCCGCCCCCGGCGACCGTGGTGATCTTCCAACGCTCGGTGACGTGGAGCTGTTTGGTATGGGGCGTGCGGTAATTGTCGACGAAGCTGAAAGGATGTTCGACAAATCCGATGGTGTCGATGACCAGCGTGTCGCCATCCTCGTAATGGCCGACGGACTCGCCGAACCAGGTCGGGCGCGGATTTTTGCTATGCGGGACGTTCAGGTAGACGTGACGCACGAGCTGATCGCGCTCCCAGATCATCACCACTTCGTCGGGCTTCTGAATGAAGTACACCGTCGTCGGCACCAGCAATTGCGCCGGCACGCCGCCGGGCCAACACAGCGAGGTCGCCACGAAGGGTATGGTCCCCTCGATCACCTCCTGATTGTATTTCTGCATCTGCGGCTTCAACCAATCCTGCAGGATCGGATTGGTGAGGTCGGCGACGCGCTCGGTCTTCTGTCCCGGCTGAAGATTGCCGATATGGGGATATTTGGGATCGTTCGTGACGGGCTTAGGACCCGATGGCGGGTCGACGTAATCGGTGGCGTTGGAATTGATCATGGTCCACCCCGTGCCGGGCGCCGTGAAATCGGGGATCGCATCGCTTGGCGATGCAGGCCGCGCAGTCTGGAGCGGCCCAAGCACGCGCGTATCAGCCGCGAGGGCGGCGTTCGCACAGATAAGACCTGCGAACAACGCACCACAATTCAAAGCTACGAAGCGGGACATATCGTTTCCTCTTGCATTCGGCCTTGCGGATTGTTAACGGCGACAATACCGAATTTTTCGCGCGAAGGTCCGCCTTCGAGGCGAAATCCCATGCCCGGATCGCCGAGTCTATTTTTCGTTGACGGTGCTTGGGTTGTTCTGGTCGGCGACCATGAAAACGACGATCTTCAATCTTTTGTCCGGGCTTGTGTTGCGCGACATGGAGTGGATGGCGCCCGGCGGCTCGTAGAAGACATCGCCCGCTTTCAGCACGCGCGTCGGCTGCCCATTGATTCCAAGCTCATAGGTCCCCTCGACGACATATCCGAATGTGTGATGGCCCGGATGATGGTGCGCCGGGCTGGCGTTTCCCGGATCGCGGTCGAGAAGCGTGATGCGCACCTCGCGTCCCGGCAGATCGGGGAGAGGCTGCGTGAGCAGGGGAACGGTTCCCGTCGCGGCCGGCGTCTGGGCAAGAGAGATTCCCACAAGATTGCCGATTCCCATGGTAGCAGCGGCCGAAAGTGCGGCGGCAACGAGGGCAACCCAGCCATAGGAGGCGAGCGATCCGTTTCTCATGAGCTGTGATCCTTTCATCGGGGGAGAAAATGAGCAGGTCCCGTTTATATAGTCCTCGCGAGCCGCGTTGTGAGCGAAAATCGTCCTGTGGCAGGAGAAGCGCGAAAAGCGTATCGGGGAATACGGTTGACTGCTTCGACGAACCAGAGGCGTCGCTTGTGGACATTTAGTCCACGGCGCTCCTCGCTCCTGGCACTCGGCCAAAATCGGCGGCGTCGCGGCCGTGACGACTATATAAACGGGACCTAGCAGATGCCCACCCGGGTGCGGGAGAAAGTTGATTGGGCACATCCGCAATTTTCGCAAGCGCGCCGGACGGATCGATGTGCGGCTTTGGGCAGAAGTTTGTTTGAGATTCTAGTGGTTGACCGGCTCGGCAACGCCCGCGTCCAAGCTCTTAACGATCAGCGGCGCGCAGACTGGTTCATGAGCGGCGGATTCGAGCGGACGAACCATATCGGGGACGGTCTCGGCAATGGTTGCAAGGAGTCTGTCGTGACGCTGCTCAACGGCTTGATCACGTGCGACGAGATTGTGCCAACGTGGTCCCCCGGGGCGACGGGGCGTCATGCGAGCGGACAATAATCGACCGTACACGGATGACCGAGCGTGCCCCAAGAGAAGCCGCCAACTCTGCCGAAGGGAACGCCGGTGCGGCACCTCGAAGAGCACGAAACTGACGCCATATTGGAACGAATAGATGGTGCCGCACGCTTGGCAACGATAGGCGGTATCGAATTCTGCGGCGGGAGCTCCACGCGACGCACCGCTAAGCTTCTCCAGATGTGCTACGGTCAATTTGTCCTGGCGCTCGTGCGGTTTCCCCGGGCAGGTAGGACAATGGACGCCGTAAGGTGCAGGATCGAAAATCTGTGCCCCCCACAAATTGCCGTCGTTTTCACCGTACAACCGCCGATGGGAAGCGGCAACAGATTTGCCGTTAAAAATGAGAAGGATTGCTCCGTTAACCATATGGCGGCAATCAACAATTGCGCCCGGCTGCCCTACGCGTATGGCGTCGAATGCGCGCGAGCGCCCAAGCGCATATTGAATCGCTGCGCGTCCACGCTACAGCGGGTGCCTATTCCCGTTCTTCCGGAAACGATGACGAATCCCCTTTTTGCCAGCGGAAAGATAGTTCCCCGCCATTTCCGCAAAATATTTTGTCTTAGGCTCGAACGGGGTGCCCAATGCTCCCGCTATGCGTCATGAGGCTTGCAAGCAGCGCGTAGACCGAATGTAGCGGGTTTCCCACAAGCTGAAGCTTGGCCTCATCTTTGGCAAAACTGAGAGGAATTCTACGAAACCGTAAGTTCCTCGAAGCAGCCACCCTTCGTGTTCTGCGTTTCCTAGAAGCTGGCCCGTGGGTTCGGGTCGATCTGATACGCGCTTCGCGCTCACGCAAAGGACAAAAGCCATGAG
>DASQIQ010000004.1:0-5529 GCA_035631495.1 Micropepsaceae bacterium | reverse complement strand
GCGATGGTCGGCATGATGTTCTCGCCGAATTCCGGCATTTGGAAAATCGCGTTCTCGGCGGCGATGGTGATGTCGGCACATGCCGCGATGGCGCAGCCAAAGCCCAGCGCTCGCCCGTTCACGGCAGAGATGATCGGAATGGGAGATTGCCGGAACGCCGCATAGCAATTGAAAATGACATCCCGCCCACGCCGCACTTGAAGCGCTTCCAATTTCGGGGCGGCCGCGCCGCGCGGTGCGATTCGCCCAACGCAAAAATCATTTCCCGCCGCTTTCAGCACCACCAGGCGCGCCCGCGCTGCGGCGCCCTGCAGAAGCGCCGTCAATTCGGCAATCGCCGTATCGTTCAAACCGTTTCCTTGTTCCGGCCTGTTGAGCGTGATGGTGAGAAGGCCGCCGTCGCAATGTTCAACTATGTCTTCGCTCAATGTGAGAATCCTTGTGTGGAGATTGCCGCGTCCAATGTGCCTGTCGATGGACTATGGTGGAAATCCATTACTGCGTCCACGATGCGCTCGCGTGCGCTCGGCGCGAGAACCGGCGCGGCGACGGCATGAAATTTCGCCATCACCGCAGCCTCATCGACGCCGCTTAACGAGAAGCCGGGCGGGTAGGGGACTTCCGCCATGTGCTCGCGCCCGTCGGAATCGCGAACCTGAATGGTGCATGGGTAAGCGCCCGGCGCGCGCGTATTCCATCTTGCATCGCGCGACATGCCGATCCGGGACATGAGCGTCTTCACCTTGGGATCGTGCCAGCGTTTGTTCTCAAACTGGGCTGCTCCCAGTGCGCCGTCGATCAGCGTCACGGCAACGAGGAACGGAAAACTATGGTCGGCGGCTTCGCGCGATTGCGGATGGTTGCGCCCCGGATCGTCCTGGTGGCGTTTGATCACGCGATAATCGGCCATGACGATGCTCACATGCGAAAGCCTGTCTACGTCTCCGTTCAGAATTTCATGAAGCCTCAGAGCAGCGGCGACGGCGCTCTGGGCGGTGTTGACGCAAGGGTAGGCTTTCACATGGGCGCGCATAACCGCACTTCTGGCCGGGATCGGCGCTGTCAGAACGGCGCGATCTCCACTCGCAAAGAGATCGCGCAATCCGCGTTCATCATCCAGGATCGCCAGCGGCCCTGTCATGCCGTGTTCGGCCAGAAGCGCCCCTTGCACGCCGGCCTCAGCCACAGCTGCGCTGGCGATGGATTTGGTTGAGGATATGTCGCCCGTTCTGACGATGGAGGGCGTTGCCGCGCGCGCCGCGCCCAAGGCGATTCCCTGCGCAAGCCGATCCTGGTCCAGTCCCAGCAGCCATCCGGCCATGGCCGGCGCGACGATCCCCGATGCGGTGACGCTGTCCCATGCGCCGCTGCGGTCCATCATCTGCTGTAGCCGTGCGTAAAGCTCGTAACCGATGATGATGGATTGAAGAATGGCGGCGCCGGAACATTTGCGCGCCGCGCCCACGGCGAGCGCCACGGGGATGAGATCGCTTGGATGGCCGCCTGTTTCCGGTTCACCCTTGAATGTGCGGATGAGATAATCATTGAGATCGAGCACACGGATGGTAGCCCCATTGACCAGCACGGCATTGCGCATGTTGGTCTTCTCAGGGCGCCCGACGAGAACGCATTCCGGCTTGCCGCCGGCCTGCAAGGCAACATCGGCAATGGCTCGCGCGACCTCTTCGGACGCGCCCGCTATGCCGCATCCGATTGTGTCGAGCAGCAGCAATTGCGCGGCACGCATGATGGAATCGGAAAAGGCCGTCTCACCCGCCTCGAGCACGATTCGCGCCAGCGCCTGAACCGTTCCCTCGCCGCGCTTCTCATCCGCCATGTTTGCTTCCCGGCCTTTGCCATGCTGAAGGATATCGCTATCGTCGCAGAGCCCGCAAAAGGATACGCGCCCCGTGATTCTTCTAACGAATGAAGACGTCGAACCCCTTCTCACCATGCCAGAGTGCATTGTGGCAATCGAGGCGGCGTTCCGCGATTTGGGCAATCAAGACGCGGTCGACATTCCGCGCCAGGACGCCATCGTGCCGATCGCGCGCGCAGGGGCGGTCCACGATCTGAAAACCATGTCGGGAAGCTGGCCCGCTTGCGGCATCGCGGCAATCCGGCTCAATTCCGACATTGTCACCGGCCCGATCGTGAATGGCCTGCCGCGCCGCGTGAAGCTGCACCTTTCCGAACCGGGAGGGCGCTATAACGGCCAGGTGCTGTTGTTCTCGACCGAGACGGGCCAGCTTCTGGCGATGGTGAATGACGGCATGATGCAGCGGGCCCGCGTCGGTGCGACCAGCGGCGTCGCAGCGAAATATCTCGCGCGCAAGAACGCCAAGGTGCTGGGCCTGCTGGGTACGGGATTTCAGGCGGGCGGCCAGCTCGAAGCGATTGCGTCCGTGCGCCGCTTCGAAGAGATCAGGGTCTTCAGCCCGACGGCGGAGAATCGGCGGCGCTTCGCCGAGCATTATCGCAAGGCGCTCGATTCCGATATTCGCGCGGTGGATTCCCCGGACCAAGCCGTAGAAGGCGCAGACGTCCTGGTCACCGCCACAAATTCGGTCAGCCCGACCATCAAAGCCGAGTGGCTGCGGCCCGGTATGCATCTCTCCAGTGTCAACCGTACCGAGCTGGCGCCGCCGGTGTTCGGAAAAGTCACGCGGCTCGTCGTCAATGCCCGCGAAGGCGGCAAGAGCTTTACCGCGCGCAACGCACCCGAGATCGGCGGCTTCAACCAGGGCGACCGCAATTCCCATACCGGTGTGGCGGATGTCTCCAAGGTGCCGGAGCTGAAGGACATGGTCTCGGGCAAGGCATCAGGGCGGAAGGCGGATGACGAGATCACCTGCTTCCACAATTATCAGGGGCTAGGCCTGCAATTCGCGGCGATCGGGGCCATCGTCTATCGCGAGGCGCTGAAGCGGAAGATCGGGCTCGTGTTGGATGATCGCTATTTCACCCAGACGGTGCACCCTTAGATTCAGGGACGCCTCTCCGGTTCGCGGTGCATCCAGGGCAGCATCAGACCGACGGGCAGAATCCACACCGTGCCGGCCAGCGCATAGTAAAGAAGCGTGAGGAACGGCCCCGCCTCGGGCAGCACGGCGATGCCGATCCGCATGGCTATGAACGCATAGACGGGCAGCCAGACCAGCAGCGCCAATGTGGCCATCAGCTTCTTGGTCCGGGGGCGGAGCGCTCGCATGTGATGGCAACGCCGCCTTCGCCGCCTGGACCATTCCGCGCGGCTTCGCTAGGGATGGGCCAATCTAACGCGCCTGCAGGGTAATCGCGATGTCCGTGAGCGCCATTTCTGCCCCAGCCATAAGCCACGCGCGGGCCGACCGTGCGGTCGGCCTCTGGCTGTTCCTGATCGCCGCGATGATTGGACTGATGGTCGTGGTGGGTGGGCTGACGCGGCTCACCGGCTCGGGCCTTTCCATTACGGAATGGCAGCCGGTGACGGGCATCATCCCGCCACTGGACAACGCCGCCTGGCAGTCGGAATTCGCCAAATATCAGGGCACCCCGCAATATGATCTCATCAATCGCGGTATCGGCCTTGCGGGTTTCAAGGCGATCTATTGGTGGGAATGGACGCATCGCATGCTCGGCCGCGTCCTGGGCGTGGCGTTCTTGATCCCGTTTCTCGTCTTCCGCCGGCAGGGACGCATCGACCGCGCTATGACGGCGCGGCTCGCCATCATCTTCCTTCTTGGTGCGGCGCAAGGCGTCTTGGGGTGGTGGATGGTGCAGTCGGGCCTCACGGGAGAACGAGTCGCGGTCAGCCAATATCGTCTGGCCGCGCATCTGGGCCTCGCGATGATCCTGTTCGGCTATGTGTTCTGGGCTGCGCTTGAAGCGATCGGCGCGGCGCGCACCCGCATAGCGTCTGTGGCGCGCTTCCAATTCTGGGCGAGCCTGCTTGTGGTGCTCATATTCGTGCAGCTATTGCTCGGCGCCTTCATGGCCGGACTCGATGCGGGCCTGGCCTTTTCAAGCTGGCCCACCTATGCGGGGGCGTGGATTCCCCGCGGCCTTTATGACCTCTCGCCCTGGTGGATCAATCATTTTGAAAATCCCGCTTTGGTGCATTTCCAGCATCGCAGCGCCGGTTATGCGGTGGCGCTTCTGGTTGTGGCGCTCTATATCGCGCTCCGCCGTGCAGGCGCCGATCGGAGCTTACGCATCGCTGGAATCCACGCCGTCGTTCTGACAACGCTGCAGATTGCGCTCGGAATTTTCACGGTGATCAGCATGGTGGCGCTGCCGCTGGCGGCGCTGCATCAGATTTGCGCGCTCGCTCTCTTTGCTGCCGCTCTGTGGTGGACCTATGCCCTGAACGCAAACGCCGCACATCCCGCCCATTGAGCGGGACATGCGGCGCTTGAAAGAAACCTTGCTCGCCTATTCGGCGGGCATTGCGCGGCCCTGACGGCCGATGAACGGGAAGGGCGGCGAGGCAACCAGCGCGAAGGCGCCGTCGCCCAATCCGGCCTGCACGAGCAGCGCGACGGCCCATAGAATGGGGAGCTCGGACCCGGCTCCGGTGAAGAAGAAACCCTTCCGGACCGCCCAGAATTGCGCCGCCCCCACGATCAGCGGGAACGCATAAAGCGCCACCCAGCGCGTATAAATGCCGGGAATGAGCAGGAGCGCGCCGAGAAATTCCCCCGACAGCACATAGGCGATGACCCAGGTCGGATAACCCGCCATGACCAGGCCATTCCACCAGCCATCGAAGCCGCCATCCCGGATGTAGAATTTCCAATAGATGTGGGCGATCGCAAAAATTCCGAGCGTCACCCGCAGCAGAAGCGCCGCATAGGGCGCGGTTCGATTGTCTATCGCCATGGATTCCTCCCACCCCTTGTTATGCCGCAGGATTGCAGCCGTCAGGCCCCGCGTCAATCCGCCTCAGCCGGCCATCGCCTGATCCAGATCGGCGAATACGCTACCGGCGGAGGGGGACTTGGTCGTGATACCAACATCCGCTCGCTTTATCCGGACGGGGGTACGTAACGTTCTGTGCCATTTGTGATACGAGGGGTTTGCTCACTCGGGACAAGCCGTTTGGAGTGCCGATCAATACGTCGGAAACGGGTCCTTCTCGCGACACAAATGCCCAGCGATCCAGGATGGGGCGACCCGACAACGGTCCACCGATCAAGGATGCGGTGAGCAGCACGCTCTCTTGAGCATCGTCCCCGGGCGCTCTGGCATAGCAATGCGAAGCAGCGCCTCGATCAATCAAGACGTATGTTACCGATGCACTCTGCCACGACGCGATAGGCTTGCCGTCGATCGTGGCTGGCTCAAACCTCCACCGTTGCACGATGCGCGCAGCCGACTTGTCCAGTCGATCATAGGTGCTGGTTCCAACGACTTGAACCTCGCCGACTGTGCCGTCCGGTTCGACGGCATATCGCAGCACTACGTTGCCTTGTTCAGAGAGCCGAAGGGAATCCCTGGGGTAATCGTTGACGAGTACCGCATGGCTGTTAATAGCTTTGGCCGGGACCG
>DASQIQ010000003.1:0-3863 GCA_035631495.1 Micropepsaceae bacterium | reverse complement strand
TCCATGATGGTGTGAAAGACCAGAAGCTGCGCCGCATGGCCCGAGGCCGCCGCCAGACCCGCGGTGCCGCCTTCGAGCGCGGCGATGCGCTCCTCCATCACCGCGACGGTCGGATTCATGATGCGCGAATAGATATTGCCGAAGACCTGCAGATTGAACAGCGAAGCGGCTTGATCGGCATCCTCGAACACATAGGCCGAAGTTTGATAGATCGGCGTGATGCGCGCCCCCGTCGCGGGATCAGGCTGCGCGCCGGCATGCACCGCAAGCGTGTCGAAGCCATATTCGGCCATGCGGGTCTCCTAAGTAGAAGGGTCAGGCCCGCCTCAACGCGCCACCGGCGCTGAAGGCGGCGGATTTGCGGTTGTCGATGGTGCGCCGGTTGACGCCATACCAGCCAATCTCACCCGACAGCCGGCCATATTCGATCTTCGGACAGCGGTTCATGATGACCGTGAGCCCTGCGGCCTCGGCGCGCTTGGCCGCCTCCTCATTGATGACGCCGAGCTGCATCCACAAGATCCTGACGCCCAGCCGGTCCTTGTTGGCGATGACCTCGTCGGTGATGGGGCCGGCGGCGTCCGAATTGCGGAAGATGTCGACCATATCGACCGGCGGGGGACAATCGCTCACGCGCGCATAGACGGTCTGACCCAATATGTCCTTGCCCGCATGACCCGGATTCACCGGAATGATCTTGAAGCCCTTGTCGAGCAGATATTTCATGGCGAAATAGGATGGCCGTGCCTCATTGGGCGAGGCGCCCACCATGGCGATGGTTTTCACGCTCCGCAAAATTCGCGCGATCTGTGCATCGGGATAATCGGGATAGAGCTTCATTTGCCCGGCCATTTGGGAGGACGCTTATCCAGAAACGCGTCAATGCCCTCGATTGCTTCATCATGCAGCATATTTTGCACCATCACTTCGCCGACATAATCATAGGCATTGGAGAGACCCAATTCGAGCTGATGCTGGAAGGCCTGCTTTCCGGTGCGAAGCGTTTTGGTCGGCTTGGAGGCGATGAAGCGGGCGAGCAGCTGGGTTTCTTTGGCCAGTTCCGCCGGCGCGACCACGCGATTGACGAGGCCGAGACGGCGCGCCTCTACGGCGGAAATCGCCTCGCCCGTCAGTAGCATTTCCATTGCTGCTTTGCGCGGCACGGCGCGCGACAAGGCCACCATCGGGGTCGAACAGAACAGACCGATATTCACTCCGGGGGTCGCGAAACGCGCTTCCGTCGAAGCGACTGCGAGGTCGCAGGACGCCACCAGCTGGCACCCCGCGGCGGTCGCCACCGCATGCACCTGCGCAATGACCGGCTTGGGATGGCGCACGATGGTCTGCATCAGATGACTGCATTGTGCGAACACGGCGCGGAAATAGGCGAGCCCGGAATCGGCATCGTTGCGCCGCGCGCTCATCTCTTTGAGATCATGGCCGGCGCTGTAGGCCGGACCTTTGGCGGCGATGACGATGACCTTGGTGGCATCGTCATCCACGGCCTCATCGAGGGTGAGCTGCAGGACGCGCATCAGACTTTCGGAAAGCGCGTTGCGCGCTTCCGGGCGGTTCAGCGTGATGGTCAGGACCCCGGCCTCGCGGGTGGGCAGGATCGGGGGAAGCGGGTTTGGATGGTCCATGCGCCTTTTACCCCTGTTTTTGCCTCTGACCGCAAGGGGGAGTCGCTGTCTACGGTATTATATTACCGTATCGTGAGACACCAGGAATGTCAGGACTTTCGCCCATTCGGCTTGACGCGATAAGAGCGCGCCGCTACATCCGCGCGTCGCAGTTGGTGCTGAGACGCATTTTCGCGGAGTGACTAATGCAAACCTATTCGCCCAAAGCGTCCGAAATCCAGAAGAAGTGGGTGGTGATCGACGCCGAAGGCCTGGTTGTCGGGCGGCTCGCCGCCATCATCGCCACGCGCCTGCGCGGCAAGCACAAGCCGGCCTACACGCCTCATATGGATTGCGGCGACAATGTCATTGTCGTCAACGCCGAAAAAATTCTGTTCACCGGCAACAAGGTGACCCAAAAGCAATATCACTGGCACACGGGTTATATCGGCGGCATCAAGGACCGCACGCCGGAGAAATTCCTCACCGGCAAAACGCCCGAACGCGTCGTGGAGCTTGCCGTCAAGCGCATGCTGCCGCGCGGCCCCTTGGGCAAGCATCAATTCGCCAATTTGCGCGTCTATGCCGGCCCCGAACATCCCCATGCCGCCCAACAGCCCGAAGCGCTGGATGTCGGCGCGATGAACCCCAAGAACACCAATTACCGCAAAGCGAAGGCAAGCTGACATGTCCGAAGGAGTTCGCGATTTCTCCGAGCTGAAGACGACGCTGATTAAGGCGAAGCAGCCCGAAACACAGCAGCCCACGCCGCAGGAAAACCGGCCCAAGCTCGACCGCCAGGGGCGCGCCTATGCGACGGGCAAGCGCAAGAACGCGGTCGCTCGGGTCTGGATTAAGCCCGGTCCGGGACGCGTCACGGTCAACGGCAAGGAAGAAACCGTCTATTTCGCCCGTCCCGTGCTGCGCATGATCCTGCGCCAGCCTCTGGTCGCGGCCGGGCGCGACGGCCAATACGACATCATCTGCAAGGTGACGGGCGGCGGTCTTTCCGGCCAGGCAGGTGCGGTGCGCCATGGCATCTCCAAGGCGCTGATCGCCTTTGAACCCAATCTGCGTCCCACTCTGAAAACGGGCGGATTCCTTACCCGCGATCCGCGCGTCGTCGAGCGCAAGAAGTATGGCCGACCCAAGGCGCGCCGCAGCTTCCAGTTCTCGAAGCGGTAATCCGGGTTACTTCAGGCTCTTTCTGCGAGCAGCGCGCCAGAGAAATCCGGCGCGCTGTTTTGCTGCGAAGCGCTCGTCGACTGCTCATAACACGGGCCCGCCGGTATTGGATCGCCGGCGGGCCGAGTTGAGTTCGGGCTGCGTGCAGGATTTCGACGGCAATAGCGGGGGCTCAGATCCGTTCAAGCACCACGTCAAGCACACACTCTAAACCGCGAGGGTCGAAATCCATTTGTGGAGGGTCGCCGCCAAGGGCGTGCTGCAGGAGGCGCGATCCAAACCCTCTGTGTTCGGGCAGCTTGACCGGCGGCCCGCCTCGTTCCTTCCAATGCAATTTCGCCCGGAGCGGCTTTGTGTAGGGAAGCAATTCCCATGTGACGCTTACGCGGCCGCTGAAATTCGACAAGGCGCCATATTTGACCGAATTCGTCGCGAGTTCATGCAAATTCATCGCCATAGCCAGCGATTTCTCGGAATCCAGCCAGACATTGTTTGGGCCTTCGACAAGAAATCGCTCGCGATGCCTCTCTTGGAAGGGGTCCAGCGCGCTTTGGATGACGTCGCTCAACGATGCACGGTTCCATTGCTCCGAGGCCAACAGATCGTGTGCCCGCGCCAGCGATTGCAGCCGGGCAACGAAAGCGGCGTGCTCTTCCGCGGTTGCACTGCGCATCGTCTGCGCCGCCAATGCTTGCACGGTGGCCAGGGTATTCTTGATCCGATGTTTCATCTCGAAGAGCAGAAGCTTTCTCTGTTCTTCGGCGCGCTTGCGGTCGGTGATATCACGAGCGATTTTGGACGCACCAATGATCTTGCCGTCGGCGTCTTTGACGGGCGATACCGTCAACGAAATGTCGACAAGGCTTCCATCCTTGCGCCGGCGAATCGTCTCGTAGTGCTCGACTCGTTCGCCGCGCGCGATGCGCCCGATGATTCCCGGCTCCTCGTCGAGCCGCTCCGGTGGAATCAAAAGCGTGACCGATTTGCCGATCATTTCTTGAGCGGCATAGCCAAACAGCCGACCTGCGCCATCGTTCCAGCTGAGAATCGTGCCAT
>DASQIQ010000002.1:0-6719 GCA_035631495.1 Micropepsaceae bacterium | reverse complement strand
TAACGCCTGGTGTCGTCATAGGGCTTGCCGGTGGTCGGATCATCGCCCTTTACCGCGCCCAGCATCTCCGAGGCAAAAAGGATGTTATCGACGGAGATCAGCTTGGCGAGCAGATCGATGCCGGGTTGGTGATAGACGCAGGTGTCGAAGAAGACGTTGTTGCGCATCATCTCATCCAGCGGCGGCCGGTTCAGGTTTTGTGCCAAGCCCCGATAGCGGCCCCAATGATAGGGTGCCGCGCCGCCGCCATGAGGAACAATGAGTTTTAAGTCAGGAAAATCCTTGAAGAGATCGGTCTGGATGAACTGCATGAACGCCGTCGTATCGGCATTGATGTAATGCGCGCCGGTGGTATGGAAATTGGGATTGCACGACATGCTGACATGCACCATCGCCGGCACCTTCAGCTCGCATAGCTTCTCGTAAAGCGGATACCAATAGCGGTCCGTCAGCGGCGGCGCGGTCCAGTTCCCGCCCGAGGGATCGGGATTGAGATTGCAGCCCACGAAGCCCAGTCCGTTGATGCAGCGTTCAAGTTCCGGGATGCAGGTTTCCACCGGAACCCCCGGGCTCTGCGGCAATTGGCAAACGCCGATGAAATTGTCCGGGAACAAATTGCAGACGCGGTGGACGCAATCATTGGACAGCTGCGACCATTGCTCGCTGACCTTGAAGTCGCCGACATGGTGTCCCATGCCCGAAGCGCGCGGCGAGAACAGCGTCAGCGTGGTGCCGCGCTCCCTCTGGATGCGGAGTTGGTTGCCCTCGACGCTGGCGCGGAAGTCATCATCGCTGATCTTGACCGAGGAGGGAGACGGCAACGAAGAGCTGTCTTTAATCGCCGCAACCTGCTTCTGGCGAAAATCCATCAGCGGCTTTGGTTCGGTGGTGTAATGGCCGTGGCAGTCGATGATCATGAAAATCCCCTAAATTATTCGGCGGCTCTTGGGGTGGCCTGCGCCTCCCCCACCATGGTGCGGCGGATGGCGTCCAGCAAAGCGCCGAGATCGTCCATGTGCGCGAGCGCATCTTTTTGTGCGGCCGCCCAATCCTCGCGTTCCGCAATGGCCGCTGTCATCAACGGGGCAAGCCCCGCTTCCGCGACCGTCTTGGCCGATTCGCGCATTTCCTCGGCGCGGCGCGTGCCATGTTCCAACGCGCGCGAGATCATATAGCGCGCAAGCTTGTCCCAATCGCCCACGGGCATGAGATCGGAAAGGGAATCCAGAACAGTCTTCTCGACCCCATAATGGCGGGCCGCGATCATAGATTCCAGGAGCAGCGCTTCGGTGCCTTTGATGACGACGCTGCGGCACATCTTGGTCGCCGAGGCCTGGCCGATGATGTGCGAAAACGCTTTTGCGCCCGAGAAACCCAGCTTCTGCGCTCGCGTGATGAAGTCCGCCGCATGGGGGCCGCCAAGGAGCATAGAGGAGGCGATGCGTTTGGGCGCGATCGGCGTCATCACCGCGGCTTCGACATAACGGCCGCCCGAATCCTCGATGATCTTGGAACAGGCCTGCTTCATGCCTGGCGAAACCGAGTTCACATCGAGATAGAAGGCTGCGCCGGGCATACCCGCAACCACCGAGCGGGCAGCATCGAGATCGGAAGCCGCCGTGACCGCGCTGATGACGAGTTCTGCATCCCTCACCGCCTCGATCGCGGTTTTCTGCGCGACGACACGAATCTTCGTCAGCGCGCGAGACGGTACGCTAATGGAATCTGCGAATAGCGGATCGTACGCGGTCAACGAAGCGCCGGCCGCCAGAAGGTCAGCGCCGAGCGTCTGGCCGACCTCTCCGAACCCGATCAGCGCGATGCGCGTGAAGCCGGCCGACATCCGCGTCTAATCCTCGGGCGGCGTGTCGACATAGCTAAGCCCTCTTTCGGACAGTCTGCCGCGCATGTTGGCGACATCCAGGCTCAACTCGCCGCGCAGATAACGCTGGCGGCTCTTGGCTTCCTTCTCCTCACGCTCGCGGCTCAAGCTCAGGACATTCGCTGCTTCCTTGCGGCGCACCACGACCACGCCGTCATCATCGGCCACGATGAGATCGCCCGGATTGACGAGCTGGCCGGCGCACACGATCGGGATGTTGACGTTACCGATGGTCTCTTTCACGGTTCCTTGCGCGAAAACCGCCCGGGACCAGACCGGGAATCCCATCTTCGTCAGCTCCGAGACGTCGCGGCAACCCGCTTCGAGGATCAATCCCGCGACGCCGCGCGTCTGGAGCTGCGTGGCGATCAATTCGCCGAAATAGCCATCCTCGCAGGGCGAGGTCGGAGCGGCGACGAGGACGTCGCCCTTCTTGCATTGCTCCACCGCGACATGGAGCATCCAATTGTCGCCGGGCGCCATTTCGCAAGTGACCGCAGCGCCGACAATATGACAGGGGCGGTAGATCGGGCGCATATAGGACGCCAAGAGACCCTTGCGCCCCTGCGCTTCGTGCACGGTGGCGACCCCGATGCCGGAATAGCCTTCGACCACGGCCGGATCCACCCGGCGGATGTTTCGGACGACCACGTTCACGCGAATTCTCCCTTTGTCTGGAAGGTGTTACGCTCCAAGTTCGAAGGGCAAGCCTGGGGCGAGCCATTCATAGGCCGCCGTGAAACCAAGCTCAATAGAGTTCCAGCCCTCTCCCCTTTTGCGATGCCGTTGCCCGGCTGCCGAGCGGGTGCAATACCTAAGGTTTCCGCGAGACAAGGAGACAGACATTGCCTTTCATCGAGGCCAACGGGGTCAGCTTTCATTACCGGGTCGAGGGCAAGGCAGGGCCGACCGTGATTCTCCTGCATGAGATCGGAGGGTCCCTCGACAGCTGGGACGGACTTGTCCCCGATTTGGCGAAACGATTTCGCGTCTTCCGCTACGATCAGCGGGGATTCGGTCTGACCGAGAAGGTCCGGCAGCCCTATAGCATCGAGGCGCTGGTCGATGATCTTCAGAGCTTGGTCGCAAAGCTCGATCTGTCTTCTCCCTATCATGTCGTGTCGCTCGCGGCTTCCAGCATGCAGGCGCTCACCTTTTACCAGCGCGAGCCGGGAAAGATCGGGTCGCTGGTGTTCTGCAACCCTGCGCCGGGAGTTGATCCCAGCCGCGCGGACGCGCTCAACAATGTCGCGGCGCTTGCCGAGCGCGAAGGCATCCGTGGCGTGATCCCGGCGATGCTCGACAAATCCTATCCGCCCGAGCTGTCGGACCGCGAGACCTATGAGAATTATCGCGGTCGCTATATGTCGAACGATCCGGTGGGATTTGGTCTTGCGTTCCGCATGATGGCACGGACCAATCTCGTGAATTTGCTCGAAACCATCCAATGCCCCACGCTGGTGATCGCAGGCCGGCAGGATTACATCCGCGCGGTTTCGGTGACCGAAGGCATCGCCAAGAAAATCCCGGGCGCGCGATTCGAGATTATCGACGCGGGCCATTTCATGCCGACAACCTCACCCAAACCCCTCCTCGCCCTGCTCCAGGATTTCTGGAAGAAAATGGTCTGAACGGAAAGACGCAATCATGAAAGTCAAAGCCAACGGAATCTCGTTTCATTGCCAGGTCGACGGGCGCGACGGCGCGCCATGGGTGGTGTTTTCCAATTCGCTGGCCACCAATCTTTCCATGTGGGATGCACAAATCGAGGCGCTGCGCGATCACTTCCACATCCTGCGCTACGACCAGCGCGGACATGGCGGAACCGACGCGCCCGAGGGAGCTTACGAGTTCGATCAACTGATCGCCGATGCTGTGGCTTTGCTCGATGCGTTCGAGATCAAGCGCACGCATTTCGTCGGACTTTCCATGGGCGGCATGGCCGCGGTCGGGCTGGCCGAAAAACATCCCCATCGCCTGGACCGCGTGGTGCCCTGCGACTGCGGTCCCGCCTCCACGCCCCAATCCGCACAGCAATGGGAAGAGCGCATTGCCATTGTCCGCGCCAACGGCATGGCCGCGATGGTCGAGCCGACCATCGCGCGCTGGTTTCCGGCCGATTTCATCGCTGCGAACCCATCGGTGATCGAGAAGGTGCGAGCCATGATCCGCACCACGCCGGACGCCGGTTTCATTGGCTGCGCCTTGGCACTGTCGAAATTCGACCTCAGGCCCGGCCTTGGCACGATTAAGCATGACATGCTGTTCATGTGCGGCAGCAAGGACGCTTCGCTGGCCGGGACCAAGGCCCTCAACACCGCCATTGCGGGCTCAAAGCTGGTCGAAATCCCGGGTGCGGGCCATATTTCCAATTTGGAGAATCCCGACCTCTTTACCCGTACCCTCAAGGATTTCTTGACCCGGTAGGGGCGATTCCTTGACCTGAATCAAAGCGAATTGCAAAGTTTCGGGCCTCCCTATATCTCGTAAGAAAAGCAATTCCGACTGGAGCAACACATGGCGGTCATCACAAAGAAGCAGAGCCAATCCAAGAATTTGAATGCTGCCGAACTCATGGACGAGCTGAACAGCGAGACGGCGAAGCTGCACGCCTGGATTCGCACCCAGGCCAACGCACCGGCACAGCGGCCCTGGTTCGCCGACACAGGGGACGCGGGTGGCGCACTCGCCACCGGACGGGTGGCCGCCAATCAGCTCAAGATGGTGGCTCACCGCTGGCGCTGGCGGGAGATCTATCCCTACCTGCAACGCATCTCCGCCATCGCCCGCGACGCTGAAATCAAGCCGATCGAAACCACCGACCGCCAGGGAATACTCCTAACCAATCCGGGCCTTGGTGGGCGCCTGCAGATCACCAACACAATCCGTTGTTCTATCGCGGTCTATAACCACGGCGACATCGCGCCCGCGCATGTCCATAGCCCGAACGCCAGCCGCACCATTCTTTCCGAGAAAGGCGGCTATACCAATGTCGAAGGCGAGCGCTGCGAATGCCGCCGCGGCGACATTGTCTTCACGCCGAATGGCACCTGGCACGATCACGGCAATGACGATGACGACCCGATGATCTGGATCGACATGCTCGATTGGCCGCTCATGGAATATCTCGATTGCGTATGGGTCGACCAGGACTATGTCGGAGCCGACCAAGGCAATGCGCAATCGCAGCCGGTGGTGCATACGGACGGCCATTCGACGCGGCTTTACGGCCATGGCGGAATGAAGCCGACGTTCACATCCAATCAACGCGGCTGGGGCAACTACGCGACGCCGATGCTGCATTACAAGGGCGTCGATGTGATGGAGGCGCTGCACAAACTTCGCAAGGAGAAGGGTGATCCGTTCGAAGGCATCAAGATGCAATTCGTCAATCCGCTGACCGGCGGGCCGGTTTTCCCGTCGCTCGATTATTGTGCCCAGCTGTTGCGGCCCGGCGAAGAATTGCTGATGAAGCGCGAAACCGCCTCGACTTTCATGGTGGTGATGGAAGGACAGGGATTCACCGAGATCGGCAAGCAACGCTTCGATTGGGAAAAGAACGACATCATGGCGCTGCCGAACTTCCTCTGGCGCCGTCACGTCAACACCGGACGGAGCGATGCGGTGCTCTACACGACGTCGGATGCGGCGCTGCTGCGCGCGCTCGGGCAATATCGCGCGCAAGGCAAAAACGCCGACGGCTCCGTGACCCAGATCGAACAGTAGCACCAGCGCATTACCTTCCCCCCTGGTGGGGGAAGGTGTCCGCAACGCGGACGGAAGGGGGCTGGAGCTATTTCTCGTCCACGATGCGGTTGCGCAGCGTGCCGATGCCGGAGATTTCCACTTCCAAGACATCGCCGGCTTTCATCCACACGGGCGGAGTTCGGCGAGCCCCGATCCCTTCCGGCGTGCCGGTGGCGATGATGTCGCCGGGCGCCAGCGGCGTGAAGGCCGAGCAATAGGCGATCAGCGCGGGCACGTCATGCATCAGCATGTCGGTGCCGGAATGCTGCATCACTTGGCCGTTGAGCCGAGTCGTCAGCGTCAGCTTCGAGGGATCGGGAATTTCGTCGACCGTCACCATCCAGGGGCCAAGCGGGCTGGTCGCGGGAAAATTCTTTCCCGTGATCAGCGAGACCTTGATGAAGTCACGCACCGAGCCATCGCAGAAACAAGTATAGCCCGCGACATAAGAGAGCGCCTTGTCGACGGGGATCGCGCGCCCGCCTTTGCCCATGATGACGACGAGCTCGCCCTCGAAATCGAGCTGCTGGGACGCTTTGGGCCTCAGCATCTCGCTTTCGTGGCCGCACAGCGTGTCGGTGAATTTGGTGAAGATGTTCGGCTTCTCGGCCACCGCATGGCCGTGCTCGGCCGCATGGGAGCGGTAATTGATGCCGACGCAGAGAATCTTTCCCGGATTGGGAACCACGGGAAGGAACTGCAAGCCTTTCACATCTCGATCCGGCTTGGCGCCCTCGGCGGCGCGGCGCACCTCATCGAAGGTGTTGGCGGCAATGACGTCTTTCAGCGTGGCGTAGCGGTTCTTCAACCGTTCGTTCAGCGTGATCACGCCACCCTCAGCGACAACGCCGAAGGCCGGCTTTCCGTCGGCGATATAGCTTGCGAGCTTCATTTTTTCTTGCCCTTCGCCGTCTTTGCTTTCTTTGCCGGTTTTTTCGCCGTCTTCTTCGCCGGCTTCTTCGACACTGCAACGGCCGCGTCGGGACGCGTCACCATGTTTCCAACGCCGGCCTTGGTCGCCCAATAATGCCAGGCGCGCCAGGTCTCGACCGAATAGGGGCTGTAGCCGCGGCTGCGCGCGTCGATCTCT
>DASQIQ010000001.1:0-10064 GCA_035631495.1 Micropepsaceae bacterium | reverse complement strand
AACACCAATCCGCCGACCACGACAAGGCTCGATGTCGAAGACAAGCTCAAACGCGCCGCCGCGCGCATGTTTTGCGATCATGCCTTCTATGTCGGGGCTTCGCCGGAAAATATCGGCGCGTTGGGCGAACTTGAGCAGCTTGCTGGTGTGGCTGGGGTGAAGGCGTTCCTTGGCTCCTCTACCGGCTCTTTGCTGCTCGACAAGGAAGAGATGATCCTCGCGGCCTTAAGGGGCGGGCGGCGGCGGCTGGCGGTCCATTCCGAAGACGAGGCCCGGTTGCGCAGCCGCGCCAAACTCGCGATGCCGGGGGATCCACGCACCCATCCCGTCTGGCGCGATGTGGAGACCGCGCGAATCTCCACCGAACGCGTCTTGCGTCTGGCGCGAGTAGCGGGGCGCCGGTTGCACGTGCTGCATGTGACCACGGCCGAGGAATTGCCTCTGATTGCGGCCGCGCGCGATATTGCCACCCTCGAAGCAGCAATCCCCCACCTGACACTCACAGCGCCCGAGTGCTACGAGCGGCTCGGAACCTACGCTCAGATCAACCCTCCGATCCGCGATGCGCGCCACCGTGACGCGCTGTGGCAGGCCCTGGCGGAGGGCCTGATCGATGTGGTCGGTTCCGATCACGCGCCCCATACGCGGGCCGACAAGAGCGGAATCTATCCCCAGACGGCATCGGGCCTCACCGGCGTTCAAACGCTGGCGACGATCATGCTCGATCATGTTCATGCCGGCCGGCTCAGCCTTGAGCGTTTCGCCGATGTCACCAGCGCAGGGCCGGCGCGCGTGTTCGGCATTGCCGGTAAAGGGCGCATCGCTCAAGGCTATGACGCGGACTTCACGATCGTTGATCTTCACGCAAAGCGGCGGATCGAGAACCGTTGGATCGCATCGCGCTGCGGCTGGACGCCATATGACGGGATGGAGACCACGGGTTGGCCGGTGGCAACGATTCTGCGCGGGCGAGTCGTCATGCGCGATGGCGCGGTTGCCGAGCCATCCGGCGGGCAGAAGCTGCGCTTCCTGGAAACCCTTGCGCCTATTGCAGCTTGAACTCGCCGCCCAGATATTTCAGCTCGGCAGGCGCGATGATCCCCGTGGCGGCCACCCAAACCGAATGGAGCTTCCCGTCCAGCTCGGACGTCCAGAAGCGCAGGAACTTGTTGAGGACGGGGAAGTGCGGCAGCAGATCATATTCCTGCCAGACATAACTTTGCAGAAGTACGGGATGATCCGGCCGATGATAAAGGATCTCGGCGGTGGTCAACCGATAACCATTCAACCTCTGTGCGATTGTCGCCATTTTTCGCTCTCATGCCCATCCTAGCGGAAAAAACTTTCCGATTTCCAAAAGCTCCATCACAAATTGTATCTGTTGTTCAGCATCCTGCAGATTTTGTCCGAGACCATGTCCAAACCGCGGTCGGAATATGGCGGGCACTCCGGAGGTCTGTGTTGGCGGGAACAGCCGTCCCCCCGCTTGGCGCTTGACGGGGCGTGGGAATTCGGTTGGGTTGCCGGACCAAACGCATATCGCCGTCTTTATCTCCGCCTTTCGCACCCCGGTCGGAAGAGAATGGAGCGACGGCAGGGGGATTTCGGTTCGGATGTATTTTCTGTTTCTGTTCGGCAGCGGAATCATAATTGGCCTGATCGTCGCCGCGCCGATCGGCCCCGTCAATCTGATCTGCATCCGGCGCACTCTCGCCTATGGACCGCTGAACGGTTTCTTTGCCGGGCTGGGCGCTGCGCTCGGCGATGGCGTCTTCGCCGTGGTAACGGGTTTTGGCTTGACCGCCATCTCACAGGGAATCGAAGGCTATTCCACGCTGCTGAAGCTCGTCGGCGGACTGATGTTGCTGGGCTTCGGGGTTCATATTTTCCGTACCGACGTCTCGGTGCTTGGCGATGCCGAAGCGTCACCTCCACGGGACGGCGGCCCCAGGCCGTTGATCCGGGCCATCGCATCGACGTTCGCGCTCACGATCACCAATCCGGCGACCCTCTTCGGATTTGCCGCTCTGTTTGCCGGTCTGAGCAGTCTGGCGGGCGGCGAGGCGACATTTTTCGACGCCACCGTGACGGTGCTCGGAGTGGTTTGGGGTTCGACCCTCTGGTGGTTCACCGTGACCACCATCGTCGGGATATTTCATCGCCATATCGACACCGGCGTCATGCGCAGCATCAATCATGTGTTCGGCGCCGCCGTGACCACGTTTGGCATCGTCGTACTGGCCGACTTGGCGCGGAGGTTTTTCTAATACTTGATTTGCATCAGGACTGCCGGAGGATCAGATCGAACAGCCAGCTCTGCCATTCGAGCGCGCGCGCCGGCCAGGCATAATTCTGATGGACAAACGTCATCTGCGCGTTGCGGCGCTGGGCGGCCTCCTCGGGATTTCGCCGCATGTCGTTAAGCGCTTCGATGGCCATCGCGGCAAAGCGTGGTGCAAGCACCGCAGAATCTTCCGACGGCTCGACCATGCGTCCGAAACCGGCGAGCGTTTCGGGTAATGCACCGAGATTGGTGGTGAGGACGCTCGCCCCCATGGCCATGGCCTCCAGCGCGGCGATGCAGGATGTCTCGGGATAGGTGGACGGATAAGCCAGGGCGGCGGCTTCCGCCAAAGCTGTCGCGAGCGCGGGCTGGGACACCGGCCCGACATAGTCGACGCCGTCGGTCGCCATGCACAGGGCGTGAAGATCGGCATATTGATTGTCGTCCGGTCCACCGCGCGTGGTCGACAGGCCGGAATATACCCGCAAGCGGACATCCGGAACCCTTGCGCGAATGACCGGGAACGCCGCGAGCAACACATCGAGGCCACGATAGGGCGCGCTGGTATAGACCAGGATGGGCGCCTGGCCCCGCTGAAACCAGGGCTCGGCAGGGGGAATGCCCGCAAACGCCGGCGCGATGGCGTTGCGCATCACGCGTGCCCGTTCGCGCGGCATCCAATAGACCTGGACATATTGTTCGAGCTGCCATTGGCTGACGAAGGCGAAACCCGTCCACGCCTTGCGCTCGCGCGTAAATTCGAGAGCCTCGATCGAAGGCTGATCGTCGGAATGGTGCGTCCATAGCGCGAGCGGTTTTGTCACACCCATCTCGCGCAAGCTGCGCCCGAACGCTTCGTTGGCGACGACCACCGCGTCGGCGCCGTTCAAGAAATCCTTGGTCAGCGCCGTTTTGTGATTGAGGCATTCCACGCCCAGGTAGCGTCCGGGCTGAGATGTGTTGGCCAGCAGCACAACCGAATGGCCAAGTTTTGCGAGCTCGACCGAAAGATAGGAAAGACCGGCCTCCGTACCGCCGACGGCATGACGATAGGGCGTCTCAACCGTGTAATCGACGATGGTTCGGTGAATGAAGATAATCCGCACGCGTTAGGCCCCTAACCTCATCCGCGCGCTCGTATCGATGATACGCCGCGTCTCTGTCCAGAGGGCATATTCGCCGATGCCGCCGTATGGAACCCAGCGAGCCTCGGCGGCATCGCTGCCGCAACGAAGCCCGCCCGCAACATGACGCGCCGTGAAGTCGATCAATACATAATGGCGCAGCACGGCACCGGCCGGGTCTCTGGTCATGGAATCCACCACGTCGATGAGGTTCTCGATTTCCACGCCGAGGCCAGTTTCTTCGCGCACCTCGCGCAACAGCGCCTCGCGCAAACTTTCCCCCCATTCGAGCTTGCCGCCCGGAATGCTCCATTCTCCGAGCCGCGGTTCCTGGCCGCGCCGGATCAGCACGATGTGATTGTCCGCGTTCCAGATCACAGCGCCGACCCCGACGATGGGGATGGCGCGCTCAAGCGCGACGAGAGCTTTACCGGTCATCGGGCCATTCTGCCCGGCAAAGAGGATGAAATCACTGTGTCTCCCACTTTCCCTGGGTGCTTCTTTGACGATATGAAGGAGGTTCAACGGCGAGGAGGCCACAAATGAAGGCAAGAATGATGGCGGCGGCCGCTGCGGTTTGCGTGGCGGGGCTGATGCTCGCCGGATGCAACCAGCAGCAGGCCAGCAATGAACAGGGCAAAACTGCAGCACCGGCAGCGCAGGGAGCCGCTCCCGCCGGGCAGGCCGCCGATATCAGCCCGGAATCCAATAAGAAGTTCCTCGACGATAATGCGAAAAAGCCCGGCGTGAAGGTCACCGCCGACGGTCTGCAATATCGCGTCATAAAAGCAGGAACCGGCAAATCGCCAACGGCGCCGACCGACAATGTCACGGTCACCTATAAGGGTTCTCTGATCACCGGACAGGTCTTCGACCAGACCCAAGACGGGATGCCGGCGACGTTTCCGGCCGGACAATTGATCCCGGGCTGGGTCGAGGCGCTTCAGATGATGAAGGTTGGCGACGAGTGGGAGATCGTCATCCCATCCGCTCTTGGCTACGGCGAGCAGGGTGCGGGCGGCGTCATTCCGCCCAACCAGACGCTGGTCTTCCAGATGGCGCTCCTGAACGTCCAGCCGGAAGGCTCACCCCCGCCCTAGGCCTGAGGCAGCAGCTTCCCGGGATTGAGGATGTTCTTCGGGTCGAGCGTCTGTTTCAGCGCGCGCATCAGCGTGATCTCGTCGGCGCTCCTGTAGCGCGCGATCGCGTCGTTCTTGGCGAGTCCGAGGCCATGCTCGGCGGAAATCGAGCCGCGCAATTTTGCGGTTTCCTCCTGCACGGCGCGTTCGATCGATGCCCGTGCGGCGAGGAGCGCGGCGTCATGCCCGGGCGCCTGGACTGCAAAATGCAGATTGCCGTCGCCGACATGGCCGAAGGTGAATGCCCGTGCCTCGGGGAGCACCGCCCGCACGGCTTGCTCGCCGGACTGGATGAATTCGGCAATGCGAGATAGCGGCACCGAAATATCGTTGGCGATGGAGGCGCCATCGAGCCTTTGCGCTTCCGGGATGGTTTCGCGCAAGCGCCACAGGGCTTCGCGGTCTCGCGCCGTCTTGGCGAAGAGCGCATGGACGATTCTCCCTTCCTCCAGCGCACGCGCCAGCGCCTGCTCCAGCGCCTCGGTCGCATCGAAAGCCGAAGGATTGGAAATTTCGATCAGCAGCGTCCAGCCAGGGTGATCGGGAAACGGATCGGTTGTGCCGGGAATATGCTTGAAGACCAGATCGAGCGCCCGGCGCTCCATAATCTCGAACGCCGTCACCAATCCACCCGTGGCCTCTTGCAGGCGATTGAGCAGCTCCACCGCGACCTCGACTTCGGCAATCGCAATCAGAACAGTGGTGTAGCCGGCGGGCTTGGGAAACAGCTTCAGCATCGCGGCGGTGACGATGCCGAGCGTCCCCTCGGCGCCGATGAAAAGCTGCTTCAAATCATAACCGGTGTTGTCCTTTCTGAGGCCCCGCATCAGATCGAGCACGCACCCATTGGCGAGCACCACTTCCAGACCCAGCACCAGATCGCGCGCCATCCCATAGCGCAGCACATTCACGCCGCCGGCATTGGTGGAGACATTGCCGCCGATGGTGCAGGAGCCTTCCGCAGCCAAGCTCAGAGGAAGGAGGCGTCCGGCCTCCCCGGCTGCCTTCTGCGCGTTGGCCAGCACCACGCCCGCTTCGGCGATCAGCGTATTGTCTTCCACCGAAACCGAGCGAATCCGGTTCATGCGTTCCAGCGAAAGCAGAACCTCGCCGTTTGTGGGAATCTGTCCGCCAACCAGGCCCGTATTGCCGCCCTGCGGAACGATGGCCGTTCCGGTCTCCCCGCAAACGCTGAGGACGCGCGCGACCGCTTCGGTTTCGCTTGGGCGAAGCAGGAGCTGAGATTCGCCCTGCCATCGCCCACGCCATTCGCGAAGGTGCGGCGCGATCTCGGCAGGGTCTTGGCTCCACGAAAGTGGCCCGGCGGCCTCTTTCAGCCTTTGCACAATGGAAGCATCGAGTGTGCCCATGCCCAACTAGTTGCGCGGCGCGGAGGCGCGCGCAAGCCGGTCATTGATCGCCTCACCCAGCCCACGATCAGGGATCGGCATGACCGCAATCGTCTCCGCGCCGCTTTTGTCCAGGAGGCGCAGCATGGAGAAGAGATTGGCGGCGGCTTCGCGCACATCTCCCGCGGCGCTCAAATTGCAGACTATACGGGCGCCAATAAGCAGCTCGGGTCCAAAAGCGAGCAGCGCTTCGCCTGTTTCTACTGTCTTTGCATTCAGGCGAAGTTTCGCGCGCGGGGCGTAATGGCTCGCCATCATGCCGGGCGCCTGGACCAGAGCCCCATCGGCGTCGCGCAATGGTCCGGCAAGACTTTCGATCTCTTCGCGGGGTACGGCGCCGGGGCGCAACAGGATGGGATTTTTTCCATCGAACCCGATCACGGTCGATTCGATCCCGAGCGGGCATGGGCCGCCGTCCAGAATAAGATCCACGCGGCCTCGCAACTCATCGGCGGCATCGGCGGCGCTTGTCGGGCTGATGCGTCCGGCGCGGTTGGCGCTCGGCGCGGCGATGGGTACCCCGGCGGCCTCCACCAACGAACGCGCGATCGGATGCGCCGGAGCGCGGATGGCTGCGGTGGAAAGCCCGCCGCTGACCAGGAGCGCCAGCGGGCAGGGCTCTCGCCGGGGCAGCACGAGCGTCAACCCGCCGGGCCAGAACGCCTCCGCCAAGGCTGAGGCAAGCGGATGGAATTGGACCAGTTCGCCCGCCTGCTGAAGATCGCGCACATGAACGATCAGGGGATTGAATCGCGGCCGTTCCTTGGCGGCAAAAATCGCGGCGACGGCGCTTTCATCCAGCGCATTGGCCCCGAGCCCGTATACGGTTTCGGTAGGGAAGACGACCAGCCGGCCCTCGCGCAGGAGCTTGCCGCCTTGCGCGATGGAGTCTCGGTCGGCCGCCACGATGCGCGCCGGTCGCTCCGGCGGGTCTAAAGCCATGGGGACTTACGGAACACGTTATCCACCTCGAACGCGGCATTTCGAAAAGGCGTGTGTTTCTAGGATGCTGTAAAACATGCTGCTTTGGCGTATAAGGAAGATGCCCATAACGTCAACCAAGTGGGGGGAAACAATGGCAACAGCTGTAGCGCAATCGAATGACGACCTGGGGAAGCTGGTCCTTCGTGTTACCGTCGGGACTTTGATCATATTTCACGGCCTCGCTTTGGCGACCGGCGACATGGGGATACCCAACAATCTGGTGCGTTGGGGTTTGCCCGCGTCCTTGTCATGGCTTGGATTCATCGTGGAATTCGGCGGCGGGGTGGGGATGGTCCTGGGCGCCTATGCACGGCTTGGCGGCTTTCTGCTCGGCGCGTTCATGGTCATCGCCATCATCATGGCCCATGCCGGATTGATGGGTTCCCAAAATCACCTTTTCCTTGTGGCCAACAATCCGGCCGGGAATCATTGGGATCATTATTTCCTCGAGACCCAGATGTTCTATCTGCTCGGTGGTTTCGCGGTGGCGATGTTGGGTGCGGGGAAATACGGCCTGAACATCGGCGGCAAATGGAACTGAGCGTTTCCTGAGGAGGTTCCTCGAACCGCGTTGGCCTTCTTGAAAGGCCGATGCGGTTTGAGCTGCATCGGAGATTCGATTCAGGGGGAAAACCATGGCGTCAATCCATATGACGGCGAGCGATGAGCGCGCCATAGCGGCCGCCAACCGTGAAGATATCGCCAAATTGGTGCTCAGGGTGACGGTCGGCGTGCTGATCCTTCTGCACACCTGGGCTGTCATCAATGGCGAACTGGCCATCCGCGACACGCTGGCGCGTTGGGGAATGCCGACCGAACTTGCCTGGACTGCGATCATCTTCGAAGGCATTGCACCGATCATGGTGATCCTGGGCATTTACGCCCGCATCGGTGCCTGGATGATGGTGTTCTGGATGGTGATGGCGTTCCTTCTCGCCCATATCGATACCGGCCATGTCTTCCAGCTCGCGGAGAGCGGCGTCGGCTGGCGGGTCGAAGGACCGTTCTTCTTTCTCAGCATCAGCTTCTGTGTTGCCCTGCTGGGCGCCGGGCGGTACGGGCTCAACATAGGCGGGCGTTGGAACAACTGACCGCGACATCACTGCGCATGCGCAAGATCGAACGCCGGGCTTGGGCCGCCGCGTCGCTCGCACTCCTGGCGCTGGTGCCCGATCACGCAGACGCTGCCAGCCGTAAAACGGCGGCAAGCCGGGCAGCTTCAGCCAAGGCCCCACAATGCCCCTCCGAGGGGACGCGCGGCGTCATCTTCGGCAAAGCCCTGGACGGATCCAGCTTCGTCACAGCGGACGGGACGGAGATCCGGCTGGCCGGCGTGTTGTCGCCCGGTGAGGGCGGCGAGACATTATCGTCAGGACAAGCCGATTCGGCCCGCGCGACGCTCGCCGCTTTGCTGCGTAGCGGACCACTGACGCTCGCGGGCGATGAAGGTCCGCGCGACCGCTATGGCCGCGTTCATGCACAGGTGTTTGCCGGCGGAGCTTCGGTCCAGTCAGCCCTGTTGCGGGCAGGTGAGGTCCGCGTCGCGCCGGACCGTGCCAGCGCGCTTTGCGACCTGGAATTCATTGCCGCGGAAGGCGAAGCGCGCGCGCAGCGAAGCGGGCATTGGCGCGATGGTCTGTTCGCGCTCAGAACTCCCGAACAGCTCGACAATCGAACCGGCACATTTCAGATCGTCGAAGGCACCGTGACAACGGCAACCCTCTACAAGGGTCGCGCCTACATCAATTTCGGCGCCGATTACCGGAAGGATTTTACCGTCACAGTGTCGCCACAGGACATGAAGCTTTTCCGCCAGGCGAAGTTCGATGTGCGCAAGCTCGCCGGTCAACACGTCCGTGTTCGCGGCTGGCTCGAGCTCTACAACGGCCCGGAAATGGAAATCGCCGAGCCTGCCGCGATTGAGCGACTCGATTAGATCCCAACTCACCACCCCGGCTTGACCCGGCCATCCAGCCGCCGCGCGTCCGCGCGGCAAACGAATCCTTTTTCACCTCCCCCTTGTGGGGAGGTCGCGAGCGGAAATGCGCGAGCGGGTGGGGGGCTCTAAGCAAAACAAAGGCATCCATAGCCAATAAAACTAAGCCGGGGGGACGTTTTCCGCAGTTTTCTTTCTCGCAACCCTGGCGGCATTGGGGCTCGGCACGATAGCCTTGGAGGATGTTTAGGTTTGTGTGGTGATCACACCTTCAGGTTTGGGACGCTTGGAACGGGCTGGGCGGTGAGGAGTTTCTTCCGTCTCTTCTTTGACCGTTTGGATGATTTCTCCACACGATCTTTTTAGCCGCCATCCGACAAAATACGACCCAATCATTACAGCGGCACAGCAGGGAAGGCCGAAGCGGAACAACACCTGCTCTACCGCCGTCCATTGGTCGGACGCCGCAAGTGTCAGGCAAATCGAAACAATCTGAGATAGAAAAAACGAGCCGACTGAAAAAGCGGCGAGCGTCTCTGTGTTCCAGCTTGCCAGCATTTTTATCTCATTGTCGTTCAGGTCGTACATTTTCATGTTGCGCCTGCTATCGACAATCTGAACGCTTGACCGACCGCTCGTAAGCGAGCCCTCGGAGGCATCAAACCGGCTTGCCATCTTCGCCCCCTTCCGTTTTGGCGGGCTCTGTCGTGGCAACTTTGGGCGCGTCTGATTTCATCAGCCCCATTATCATCGCGTTGAAAAATCGCGTGCTGCCACAGTTCGGGCAAACTACAGCGAGCATCGGCATGAGGGGGCCGCCACCAAGCAAAACGCCGCGCCCGTCCACGTACCTCAAGGGCGCCACGGGGAAATGTGCGATTATCGTGTCGTGGTCGCATTCGTGGCAAACTGACGCTTTCGGAAACTTGTTGTTCAGCCACTCCAGCGCATGGTCCATTTGTTCGGACGTCCATGTGCCAGGAATAGGAGGAACGTTTTCGTCTGCCATTAGCGCCCCCTGCGCATAAGTCGCTAGGGGTAACTCTCAGGCTCGCCATTAGGTCGGTCAAGGCGCGCATCTAACGTCTCCCAGGTGAATCTGGGGCCTCAGACGGCGGTTTCGTCGTGGCGTTTGCGCCACAATATCGTGCCTACATCAATTTAGGCGCCGATTACCGCAAGGACTTT